>JBKJOR010000400.1:0-7864 GCA_046595575.1 Pyrinomonadaceae bacterium
CCGAATAGACCGGCGTTCGGTGAAAGATCGGCTTCGACCTCGCAGATGAGACAACTGCTTTTCCGCGCAGGCGATCACGCGATCGACTTGCGAGTCGAACCGAAGAATAAAGTATTCAGCGTGCGCGGCCAGATCCTTGGAGACGGTTGTTCGAACGCCCGCGTCAAGCTTTTTAACGACACATATGATCTTGAGACGCAGGCGAATGAGATGTGCGAGTTCGGTTTTGACAATGTGCCGGCAGGACGCTACGAACTGCTTATCCACGGGGAGAGCTTCGAGATCAGCCTGAAAACTATCGACATCGAGTAAAATCTTTCTACTACGGAATAGGGAGCGGGACCGGAGAAGGTACCCGCTTTTTTACCGTTTCGATACTGCCCGGGCTATCCAAAGGAATTCTGAATCCCGGGAAAATGTTTGTATGGGTCCTTCCTTCGCGATCTTCGCGAGCTTTGCGTGAAAAGGGTGATGCTTCACGCAAAGCTCGCGAAGATCGCCAAGTCAGAGCTTCCGTATAAACTGTCTCACGACGGAATTGAAGATGAAACGAACGAAGCTGGCAGCTGCTCTGATGGCGGAGCGGCTCGACAGCCAGAGGAAAAAACTACTCGCGGCGAACCGGCACCTCGCTGACGAGCGCCTTGCCCGAGCGTTGAAAGACGAATGCTACCGCGTTTGGACCTCGGCTCCCGCGGGTGCTCGTGCTGCGGCGGCGGCCCTCAAAACACTCTTCGGCTTTTCCCCATCCGCAAGTATCGCGGCGATGCGCTTCTGGGTCGACGGTATTGCCGATATCACGAGCGGTAAGCTCGTATCGGCGATCCGCAACCTCGACTCGGCCTCGAATGCGCTCGAACACCTCGGCCTTGAACATGAATCGGCTCAGCCCCAGGTCGCAAAGCTCATCGCGCTCGCGATGCTTGGCCGCTACAAAGAAACTCGCACGACCGGCCGGCATGCACTTAAGATCTTTGAGAAGTTCGACGACCAACTGGCGGCGGGCAAGATCGAGATGAATCTGAGCAACGTCGTTTCGCGTCGTGACGAATATCGTCGAGCGGAGCAGTATTGCCTCTCTGCCTACGAACGCTTCGAAAAGCTGGGTGAAACCGCGTGGCAGACGATGGCCGAGAACGGATTGGCCAACACTTACGCGGAGTTAAACGATTTCAGACGGGCTGAAGAATTCTACGAACGCGCTCTCGAGCGAGCGAGATCGGCGGGAATGCATGTGACCGTCGCGGAGATCGAGGCGAGTATGGGTACGCTCGCGCTTTTCCGTGGCCGATATGCCGACGCGCTGCGGAGCCTTGAACTGTCGCGTCGGAAATATGAAAAGCTGGAAATGCCGCATCAGACCGCAATTGCCGAACTTGAGATCGCGGACATCTACGCCGAGTTGAACTTGAATGCAGAAGCGATTGCGTTGTACAAGCGGCTGATCCCTACGCTTCGCCGTTTAAAAATGCGTGCCGAAGAAGCGCGTGCGCGAACAAACTATGGGCGAGTGCTTTTGACTGTCGGCGATCTTCGCCCGGCGAGGGCCGAGCTGAAACGCGCCGCCGCTCTGTTCTACGCCGAAAAGAATCCAGTTGCCGCTGCCGCGGTTGACCTCCATCGTGCATCGCTCGAAGCCGCGCGGCATAAATATTCCGAAGCCCTGGCGATCGTGGAATCCGCTGCCGCCAATGTCGAAGGCAGTGAGAACGTCCGCCTGCGACTCTCTGCGATGTGGCTTCGCGGTGACATCCTCGCCAGATTAAAGCGTTACGACGACGCGGAGAAGGTTCTCGAACGAGCGCTTCGGGAAGCCGAGGCGTCGGAGCAATCTGCGGTCGCGCAGTCGGCAATGAATTCGCTTGGCGAGATCGCTCGTTGGAAAGGAAATGTGAAGGGCGCCGAAAAGTTCTTCGAAGCAGCGATCGGATCGGCGGAGGCAGCGCGGGCTCCGCTCCCGGGCGAAGAATTCCGAATGGCTTTTCTCGCAAAGACGCTTGAACCGTACGAAAACCTTGTGCAGCTCCACCTGCAGGAGAAAAAGATCGAGCAGGCATTCGTATGTGTTGAGCGTTCGCGTTCGCGAGCTCTGCTTGAAGGCGTGGCGGCAAAAGATCGTCGAACGCCGCCGGCCGAAACAAAGATCCGCGAAGAGTTGAACTGGTTCTACAGCCGCCTCGATCGGGCTGAGGCGGAAGAAGCTGCAAGGCTGCTCACTGAAGTCAGAAAGCGGGAGAAACTATTGGCATCGCTTGGCCTACGAAGTCAAAGCACGCAGAAAGGAAAAGCCGTGACAAAGAATGACGGCGAGTTGGATATTGCGGTTCTACAGAAACGTCTGGGCGACGATACCGCAATCGTCGAGTTCGTTGCCGATGGCGGTGTCTATTCCGCGTTCGTTGTGACTGGCGACAAGATCGAATACGTACCTGAGCTCGCGACTGAGAAAGAAATCCTTTCGCTTCTCGAGGGACTGCATTTTCAATTCGGCTCGCTGCGTTTCGGAGGTGAAGTACTTCGAGCATTCGCCGCGCAGTTGAAGTCGCGGTCGGAGGTTTATCTCGAAAAACTTCACGCGAAACTGTTGCGTCCACTGGAAGATCATATCGGCGATCGGCGCCTCGCTGTCGTCCCGTCAGGTGCGTTGAACTACGTCCCGTTTCATGCGTTATTCGATGGCGAGAATTATTTGGTTCAGTCGCGGGAGATAGTATGTGCTCCGAGTGCGGCTATCTGGCTGCTGTTGAATTTGCGTCGACGTCCCGCCACCGCAAACGCGTTGCTAATGGCTTTCGCCGATGAAAAGATCCCGCTTGTCGACCTCGAGATAGAGCTCCTCGCGAAGACGCTCCCGAACTCGACCAGCTTCAACGGAAAACGGGCGACGTTTTCGGCGTTTGAGACAAACGCAGGAGCTTTCGACATTGTCCATCTCGCGTGTCACGGACAATTCAGGCCCGATAATCCAATGTTCTCCAGCCTCCATCTCGCCGACGGATGGGTGACTGTCCGCGATGTGTACTCTCGCAACCTGAAGGCGAGCCTCGTGACGCTGAGCGCCTGTGAAACCGGATTGAGCCGGATATTCCCGGGTGAGGAGATCCTTGGTCTCGCGCGAGGTTTTTTGTCCGCCGGAGCCGGTGCCCTTGTACTGAGCCTCTGGACAGTCAGCGACGAGGCCACCGCACGTCTTATGTCGGGCTTTTACACTAACCTGCAACGCGGGCTCAGCGTTTCTGCATCACTAAGGGTTGCCCAAGAGAATTTCATAGACCGCGGCGAACATCCCTATTTTTGGTCACCTTTCTTCGCGATAGCGTAAATTTTGTTCGGGCGTGTCTTTTTTTCCTTGCCTCTCACACAGTGTTGGGACGAGACTTGATTTTACTGAGGATGCGGAATGGCTAGTCTATCGAAGATATTGAGATCTAATTTGCCGGTGGTTGGGGCGATGATCCTTGCATTTGCAGCCGGTTCCGCCGCTCAGGTTTGCGACGCGGTGCCTAAGCAGATCCTTCTTGATCTTGTAAATCAGTCCGATCTTCCAGCCATTGCTACACAGTACGGACTTGAGCCGACGCCGATCGATCAGGTCGGAACGCCGCCGACATACCGGATGCGGATCCGGGACGAGATCACGAGGACCCCTTGCGAGATCGCGGCCGACATGCAGTTGGATACGCGCATCCGCCAAAGAGAAGCTAACCGAAAATTAAAAGTTGTAGAGAAGGAAGGGCTGCCTTGGACGCTCGGACGTTCATGGGCGATAGGTCGATCGTGGGCGATCGGCGGCAGTTCGAAGGGTTACAACAGGCAGTGGTTCCCGGACATGATAAGGCTTGATCAGGCCCACCAGATCACCCGAGGCTACATGCAGACTCCGCCGCCGGGGCAGCAGGCTCGTCCGATCGTGATAGCGGTGCTCGACACGGGAATCGATCTTAATCATCCGGTATTTGCAGGTAAATTGGTGCCGGGCTACGACTTTGTCGATAACGACTCCGATCCGAGCGAGGTCGGCATTCTGCGTCAGACCCCGACCTACGGACACGGAACGCATGTCGCCGGAATCATTGCACTGATGGCGCCCGAAGCGAAGATAATGCCTATCCGGGTGCTGAATCAAGACGGCGAAAGCAATCTATGGATGCTCAAGGACGCGATCATCTGGGCGGCCATGAATGGAGCCGACGTGGTGAACATGAGCTTTGGATATCCAAGGGATTTCACGCCGCAAAGCAATACATTCATCGATAAGCTCATGCGAGCCGCGAGCGGGATCGGTGGCGGGCCCGTAATTCCTGGTCTCAACGATGAAGTCATCATCTTTGTCGCTGGAGCCGGAAACGGCGGACAGATTGGGAATGGATCAGATCGAATTTTTCCAGCGGCCGAACGGCACGATGGCAGCGGCGATGATATAGACAATATCCTGAGCGTCGGGTCGAGCTCGCGGCTTGACCGGCTCTCAACGTTCTCGACAATGGCTCATGTTCAGAATCGAAGTACCGACCGCTGGGTTCGCACGGTCGCACCTGGTGAAGAAATCGTCAGCGCTATTCCTGGTGGGCGTTACGGAATGTGGTCGGGTACCTCTATGTCCTCTCCAATAGCTGCGGGAATCGCCGCCCTCGTTTTGTCGGTGCGGCCTATCTACCTACCAGCGGGCCGGACCGCGAGCGCTGCCGTCGATGAGGTTGAAGAGACGGGCTACGGATGGAATTGCAATCTGCCATCCCGCGGCATAGTTATGGAAACGTCACGCGTCGACGCATTTTGTGCTGTGACGAATAATCAGGCATGTTTTCCGGTCGACCGAACGCTTTGTAACGAATAGATAGTCGGGGAGAGAGCTGAGCTAACCTTTCATACGTGCAAATTTAACAGCGGAGGCTGTCTGAAAAGGCGGCTTTTTTTTCGCGAGACGGGTGCGTGCCGGTGTTGCTCGTAGCTGTTGTGCAACGTTCATCGTCGCGTCAGCGACCATCGAATTTAGCCGTGGGCCTTCGCCCACGGTTGCGTAGATTTTGTAACGCGTCGCGTCAGCGACGCACGAAGATGCCTTCTGTCGAGCGTCGCTAAGCGACGCCGGTACTGCTACGGGTCGACCGTGGGCTAGGGCCCACGGCTAAATTCGTCTTATCGCTACGCGATCAAACCCTCGCATCGCGAATGGTAAATTCGTTTCGAACATTAAATTTGTTTCGAACATTGAAATGCCGGGAAGCTGGGCCTTCCCACGCCTCGCCAATTTTTTAACAGACTATCGTTTTTCACCAATCTGTCTTTCCGCCATCCCCAGCCGCACTGTTAATTTGCACGGGCCGATTCCACGAAACTCTCTCTCTCTCTCAAGAACGGTTCGAACAAATATCAGGAAATTAAGAAGGTAATGAAAATGAAACAAAAATATGCGAATCGCAATCTAACAAGATTCGGAGCGTTGCTGGTACTGGTGGCGATTTGGGTGATAATCCCATTCGCAATAGGCGACCGGACCGCGAGCGCCGAAGAGATGATAAGCGATATCCGCATCGGAGCCTCTCTGACAGGCGCTCCGATCGGCGGTATATCGCCAGCGGGATTTTCAGAATACAGAGTCGAGGACAACGGACGTAGGCAACTTGACGTTAATGCATCGTCGATCAATCTGCCCGCGGGAACTGTCCTTGTGATCTCGGTAAACAATGCCGTCGTCGGACAGATGGGCGTGAGTTCGTTCGGCACCGGTTCTTTCCGCGTTCGAACGGATGACGGTCAGAATGTGCCTGTGGTATCCGCCGGCATGCCGATCGTTGTCACGAACGGGGGCGCCACGGTTCTCTCCGGAACGTTCGGATCGGTTACGCCGACGCCGTCGCCATCAGGCTCGCCGTTCCCTAGCCCGAGTCCGAGCGGCTCACCGAGCGGAACACCAAGCCCGTCACCGAGCGGCTCACCAAATCCGAGCCCGAGCCCGAGTGGTTCCCCAACAGGAACGCCAAGCCCGTCACCGACCGGCTCACCAAATCCGAGCCCGTCACCGACCGGCTCACCAAATCCGAGCCCGAGCCCGAGCCCGAGCGGTACGCCGACTGCCGGCGGTCTTTTCGCGGGTCTTTCGGGTCCGACCCTGAACGGAATCCTCCCGAATGGCTTTGCTCAATATGAGATCCACAGCAGCAGGACTGAGCTTGAGGTTCGAGTGAGCCAGGTGAACCTTGCCCCCGGATCGCAAATTCAGGTATTTGTCGACGACATCAACGTCGGATCACTGTTCCTGGAAAGTGGTGGTGAGGGTCGGCTGCGACTTCGCACTGACGAAGGCCAGCTCATTCCTCCTATCGTGAGCGGTTCGAGGATCGCCCTGCGGAATAATACCGCGAATATTCTGGTAGGTACCTTTGCCGGCTTTAGCGGCCCGAGTCCGAGTCCGAGTCCGACCGGATCTCCAAATCCGAGCCCGAGCCCCAGTCCATCGCTTGGACGCTCGTTTGAATCACATCTGACAGGCAGCGGAGTTATCCCGCCGGTGCAGACAAACGCAACCGGCGAGATCAAAGTAACGCTGAACGCGGCTGAGACTCAGGCGACCATATTTGGAGAATTTCACAATCTCGGCACCAATCAAACCGGTGCAAGGATCGAAGCGCTGGTCGGCAGCGTCACCGTCGTTCACGACTTTGGCGTAGTCGGCGGTACGAATGGTAACTTCGCCTCGGTGACGATCAATGTCTCACCGGGCCAGGTGAGTCAGCTTAGAAGCGGGCTCTGGTCGGCAGTCATCACCAGTGCTTCCCAGACCGGCGGTGAGATCCGCGGCAGGTTCATCAAACGCTCGAGCGCGAGCGATTTTGATGGCGATGGCAGTAATGACCTCTCGTTGTTCCGTCCTTCCGAGGGCGCCTGGTACTTGCTTAATGGTGCCGGCTTTAGTGCCAGCACGTTCGGGACGGCTACAGATCAGGTTGTCTCGGCAGACTACGACGGCGACGGACGAACTGATACGGCGGTCTTTACGAATGTCGGTGGTCTTGGCATCTGGCAGATCAGACGAAGTGCAGACGCCGGAGTCTCGTCGGAACAATTCGGTTTCGCGACCGATGTTCCTACCCGCGGCGACTTTGACGGCGACGGTATAAACGACCTCGCGGTCTTCCGTCCATCAACCGGTGTCTGGTACGTCAAACGCAGCTCCAACACCGGATACACCATCGTTCGTTTCGGTCTGGCGGAAGACAAGCCGATACCGCTCGACGTCGATGGCGACGGACGTGATGATATCGCGGTCTATCGCCCGAGTACCGGTATCTGGTACTGGATCCGAAGCTCTGACGGGGAGACGGGTGCGGCTAGATTCGGGCTCGACGGGGACGTCCCAGTCCGCGGCGATTTCGATGGCGACGGTAAATCCGATGTGACCGTCTATCGTCCGTCGACGGGAATCTGGTACACGCTGTTCAGCTCGGACGGCAACTTCCAGGCGGTGCGATTCGGCCTCGACGGCGACATCCCGGTCGCCGCGAAGTACGATGGCGATAACAAGACGGACATCGCCCTGTTCAGACCGTCGGATGGTAAGTGGTATGTCTTGCGAAGCTCCGACGGAGCAGTTCAGGTAATGCACTTCGGCCTGAATGGTGACGTGCCGACAATAGCAAGGTAAATGGAAGAGGGGCTGGCCTTCGGGAGAAGGCCAGCTAACCCATTCGCAGGTCCGGAAGGTCCGCTTGCGGCCGGTGTTATTGAGTCGAGCGGGGGCAAGCCGCCCTTCCGGACCTGCGAATGTTGTCCACTTGTATTCGTGACAAAATCAGAACATCCAGGGGGTTAGCTTTGAAGTGAACTGGTCGAAGCTGCATCACTTGGACGCAAGGTCCCGGAT
>JBKJOR010000091.1:0-10815 GCA_046595575.1 Pyrinomonadaceae bacterium
TTTACGAAGATCGCGCATCAGATCAACGACCTCTTCGAACGTTTCACCGAGTCCGGCCATGATCCCGCTCTTTGTCAGCATCGTTGGAAACTGCGTATCGCGAAAATGCGCAGCTCGGTAAAGCAGTTCCATCGACTGCTCGTAAATCGCATCCGGACGCACGCGTCGATACAGTCGGGCGATCGTTTCGGTGTTGTGGTTCAGAACGTCGGGTCGCGCGAGCAGAACATTGTTCAAGGCGTTTGCGTCGCCGTTGAAATCGGGGATAAGAACCTCGACTTTGCAATCTGGGTTCAGCTCTCTAACTCTCGTGATCGTGTCGGCCCAGTGCATCGAACCGCCGTCAGGCAAGTCGTCCCGGTTCACCGAGGTGATAACCGCGTGCTTGAGATCAAGATGCCTGACGGCTTCCGCAACGTGAGTCGGCTCGAGCGGATCGAGATCCATCGGCTTGCCCTTGTTGACAGCGCAGAAGCCGCAATGACGCGTGCACGTGTCGCCGCCGAGCATGAACGTAGCTGTTTTATCGGTCCAGCACTCAAAGATGTTCGGGCATTTCGCTTCCTGACAAACAGTGTGCAGATTGAGTCCGCTGATCAGATCGAGTACCGCGTTTTGATTGCGAGGATCGCCGAGCTTGATCTTCAGCCAGTCGGGCTTTTTCAGGCGCTCGCGGCCTTTTCGGTTCAGGAATTGTTGAACTAAAACTATTTCCTCGATCATAAAACTTGAAAAAGGGGATAAGGTGAAAAAAGTGACAGAGTGAGGTTCGGCGATCTTTTTCACCCTATCACGTTTTCACTTTCAACCTTCTTTACGCCTTCGCGCTTCCTGCGGTCGATAGTCGTCCGCTCACCGCGTCCCAATCGATGTTGGTGAAGAACGCTTCAATGTACTTCGGCCGATCTGCCGGAGCGTAATCTTTGATGAATGCATGCTCCCAGACGTCCATGATCAGGATCGGTTTGTAACCCGCAACGTTTCCGGTTTCATGAAGATTGATCCAGTGGTTCGAGATCTCGCCGTTCGACGGATCTTGATAGGTTGCGGCCCAGCCAACGCCGCGCATTTTGCCGGTCGCGACAAAGTCGGCCTTCCAAACTTCGTAGGTGCCGAAACTACCTGCCGCGGCTTTTGCGAACGCCGTGTCTTTCGTCGGATCACCCGTGCCCTGCTTTTTCATATTCTCGAAATAGTATTCGTGCAAAACCATTCCGTTGTATTCAAATCCGAAGCGGCGCTTCAATTCGCTGTAAGCGGCCGCCTTGGTAGCATCAAGCTCGCCGCTTTTGATCAGCTCGGCGATCTTTTCATTCAGCGTGTTCGTGTTCGTGACATAACCTTCGTACAGCTTGAAGTGCATAGCAAGCGTTTCGTCGGAAATACCCGTCAATCCGCTCAGATCGAAAGACTTCGCTTTATAGACTGTGTTCAAACCCATTGTAGTTCTCCTTTTCTAAACGTAGGACAGACACTCCTGTCTGTCATTCTCGACAGGCTCAAAAGCCGGTCGCACAGCTTACGGTGTTGTTTCGTCGGATGGCCGAGGCCCGGCGTCCATTCCTTTTACGCTCGCCTGGTTGATCACACGAACTTGCAGATCGTCGATGACGCGGATTTGACACGAAAGCCGCGTGTGATCGCCAAGATCTGTTTTGGTTGCCAGGATCGCTTTCTCGCCGTCGGTAATAGGCCCCGGATCGCCGCTCAAGATCTCGACGCGGCAGGTAGTGCAGCGGGCGTTGCCGCCGCATCGGTGCAGAATATCAACGCCGGCGTCCTCGAGCGCAAGTACGAGTTTTTGCCCCTCTTCGGTCTCTATCGACACCTTTCCATTGGCCGTCTCGGCCATAATTATTCTCATTAACCGTCCCCCAGTTTATTTAGTTAAAATTTGTCACAACAGGGTAGCTAACGCAAGTTGGCTATTGTCCGACCGCCGCATCGTACCGCCCCCATTTCAAGTTGGCAACGAACTTCGTTAGCAGGGTTCCGTCACTGGATTCGTGATCAGGAAACCAAAATCGACAATCTAAAATCTAGAATTCTGAGGGCGTAGGGACCACCGATTTCAGCTTGCCAGGAGGCACATCGCCTTTGTAAAGGACCTTTTCGAGGAAAAGCCCCGAGTTCGGTGCGGTAAATTTAGACGGGACACTTGATTCGAATTTCAAAAGTCTCTCAAATGCATCGTAGGTCATCTCGCCGCGGCCTATCTCCACGAGCATGCCGACAATATGCGGCACCATCTTCCAGAGGAAACGGTCGGCACTTATGCGAAAACATGTCCGGGCGTCCTGGGTGAATACTTCGGCTCGATCCACGACGGCGATCGTCGACTGTCTCCGGCCTTGTTCGACCTCGCAAAACGATCGGAAGTCATGTCTCCCAACAAGCAGTCTTGCGGCTTCGTTCATCGATTTGGCGTCCAGCTCGTCCTTGACCCACCAAACCAGGTTCTTACCGAAGGCGGTTCGTCGAGGCGAGATCTGATAAAGATAATACCGACCCACTGCGTCGTTACGAGCGTGAAATTCGTCAGGTGCATTCGCAACTTTCAGTATGTTGATGTCGTGCGGAAGGATCTCGTTGAACGCGACTCGTATCTGATCGGGTGTTATGTTCGCGTTGAGTTCCGGAATCTTCAAATGAGCGGTCTGCGAGATAGCGTGGACGCCAGCGTCGGTACCCTCAGCCCCGAAGATCTCCGCTCGCGCTTCAAAAAGATTGCGTGCGGCGGCTTCCATCTCAGCCTGTACGCTTTTCGCATTGTGCTGCATCTGCCAGCCGCGATAACGCGTACCTTCATACTCTAGTTCCAGCTTCCAAGTCGGCATTTATTTCCCGATCTTTACCTTCTTACCGGTCTCGTCGATAGCCACGAAGGTGACCTCCGCCTCGGTCACCTTCACGAGAACACCGGGTGTTCCGAACCTCTCGGCTTCGACGTCGACGTGGATCGCGATCGACGTATTGCCAACCTTTACGGTCCGCGCGTAAAAGCTAACGAGATCGCCGATATAAACCGGCTCGTGGAAAATGACTTCCTTCATCGCGACCGTCACAAAGCGATTGTGTTTCGTATGCCTGACCGACTCGACGCCTCCCGCGACGTCGATGTAGCTCAGAATGATACCGCCGAAGACAGTCCCGTGTGCGTTCGTATCCCGCGGCATCATGGTCAGGCGTATCGCGGCGTCGCGAGTCTTTGAAGATTGTTGTTCCATATTTTCAAAGGTAAAAGTTTGAAAATGTGAAAGGGCGAAAGGGTGACTGAGCCGTACGATACTTTTTCACTTTTTCACTTTCTCACCCTTTCACCTTTTCACTTTTTAGTTTTCGTTCAGTCCAATTCTTGATCGTATCTCGCAGCTCGGTCAGGTAATCATCAAAAAAATGACCGCAATTCTCGAATACCTTCAGTTCCGCATCCGTGTTCCGCGAAACCTCATCGTATAGCTTTCTCAAATTCTCGATCGACCCGAACTCGTCCTTGTCGCCGTGCACGAACAGGACCGACTTTCTAACCGCGGTCAAAAATTCATAGTCGCTGTACTTGTCGACCGGCGTGCCGATACTGATGAGTCTCACCACCCGTTGATCGCCCATCCCGACTTCCATTCCCGTTCGAGAGCCGAAAGAGAAGCCGGCGAGAGTTATCGGCTGCAGCGGATATTCATTCGCCAGATAATCCAGAGCGTCGCGAACATCCTCGCGTCCGCCGGGTACGTCTTCGTAATTGCCGGTCGAAGCGCCGACCCCGCGAAAATTGAAGCGCAATGTCGTTAGGCCTGCATCGACCAGGCCAGCCGCGGCTCGAAAGACGACCTTGTTATGCATCGTTCCGCCGCCGAGCGGATGCGGATGACAGACCAGCGCGACGCCTTTCGGAGCGCCGGCGGGCTCTTTGAGTATCGCTTCCAGCTGCCCGTGCGAGGCGGGAATGAAAAGATTGCCTTTCGGATACATCGGTAAATGTTCGATTCTAGAGATTAGGTGTTGGAATCGCAACGTGGGTCAGCGCCTGAGTCGGACCACTCAGGTCAGGCACCTCCCGCCTAAGCGAGTGGTGTGTCAAAACTAGAATTGCAGAGCGAAGCTGCCAAAGATAAAAGCCAGATACGAAGCTTCTGGTACGGTGCAAAAAATCGGCGCCGCCCTGAAGGGTCGGAAGGTCCTATATCTTCCGCACGTTCAGTGCAGACCTTAAATTTGGATAGTTCCAGACGGGGGTTTCACGTCTGGCTAGGATCTTTCGGCGGCTTCGCCGCCAAGCATCCGAGTTTTGACACGGACTCCTAAGCGTGGTGTGGCCGCGATAAAGAATTACCGTTGTTGTCCCTCATCTCTCGACAACTCGTTAACGCATGGTACTGACCTGAACACCTCTGACGCAGGTGGTTATGACCTGCGTTTCGTGTTATTTTTTTTACTGAAATCAGACCCTCGGCCTTTTTCAGATACCGTACTAATGGAAGAAATCTTACCCCAAGGCACATCAGAAACCCCGGTCCAAACAAGCGCCCCCGTACATCCCCAAATCGTGACTTGGCGACAATATCTCGAAACAGAGGCAGCAGCGCGTGTCGTCTATCTTGTCTTTGGCTTTATCGCGATTTCGCTCGTGATGTGGTTCCTCCAACGCCAGACTGAAGCGATCTGCTGCGGCGACTGGGACGGCTATTATCACATTCGTTGGAGCCAGCTCTTGTGGCAAAACTTCTCGCAGGGGCAGTGGTTACCCTCGTTTGAATGGCTTCCGCTGACGGTGCTGAACCCGCAGGACTACAACGACCACCATTTCCTTTTTCATCTTCTCCAGATTCCGTTTCTCTGGTTTTTAGAGCCGGTGATGGCGGCGAAAGTTGCAGCGGTCACGTTCGCGAGCCTGGCTGTATTTTCCGTTTACTGGCTGCTCTACAGATTCGACGTTGATTATCTGCTGGTCTGGCTTGCCGCGATCCTTACATGTGCGAACATGTTCTACTACCGAATGAACATGGCGAAGGCCCCGCCATTGACGATCATTATTACGATCGCCGGTATCTATCTGCTCTTCCAGCGAAAGTATGTCTGGCTGCTGCCGCTGATGTTCGCTTTTGTTTGGACCTACAGTCTCTTTCCGCTGCTCTGGATCGCCGCGTTGATCTGGGTCGTAATAATCGCATGGAACGAGCGCAGGTTTGAATGGCGGCCATTGGCTTACACAACCGTCGGGCTGGTTCTCGGCAACATAATAAATCCTTACTTCCCGAGCAATCTGCTTCTCTTCTTCGAACACTTCAAAACGAAGCTTGTTGTCGCCGGTGATTTTGCCGTCGCGGTCGGCGGTGAATGGTACCCGTATAACGGGATGGAGCTGATAACGCACTTCCCGGTCGCGATGCTGGCGATGCTAATCGGCTATATTCTGTTCCGGCCGAGAAATGGAAAGCTGCCGGAAAGGGCGACATTCTTTTTGGCGTTTGTCACGATGCTGTTAGCCGCGCAATTCAGTTCCAAACGGTTCGCCGAATATTTTCCACCGTTCGCGATCCTCTTCGCGGCTTTTAGTATCCAGGCGTTTCGCACTCCGCAGACGACCGAGTTGCCCGAAGATTTTAAACGCGAGATCGCTCCGTACCTCGATGTCATTACGCTGAGCGAGTCGCAGCGGAGGCGTAATAACATCCAACTTTCGGCCGTGACCGCAGTTGGAGTGATCTTGACGCTCTGGTTCGTGCTGAACACAAAAGGATTGCATTTTCTGGGCTTCAATCAAGAAGGTCTCGCCGAAACGATAGCGGCAAACGATTCGGACTATCGCTATCGCCGGGCTATGGCTTGGGCAACGGGCGTGGACATTAACGGAAAGGATAATATCCCGGCCGGCGAGCGCATATTTAATGCGAATTGGGACGACTTCCCGAAGCTTTTCTTTCTCAATACAAAACACCGCTACGTGTACGGCCTTGATCCCAATTATTTGTATTCGGAAAATCCGGAGCTGTATAAACTGCTGCAGGAAATTACGGGCGGCAAGACTGCCGAAGCCGCGCCTGTTATCCGCGAAAAGTTCGCTGCAAATTACGTTTTCACCGATGCGAAGGAAAACGAGGACATGGTCGCCAAGCTGCTCGCCACCGGTTGGGCGGATATTATTTATGAGGACGATGAGGCCCGGCTGTTAAAGCTGCGCGACGTGAAAGGCGATCCTCCTAAAGAGGCGGTCGAAACCGAACCGGAGACCGAAGAGGAAAAACGCATTCTGGATGAAGAAGAGAATTCGGCGAACCTGGACACGAACGTCGAGGACCTGGAGAATCAATGAAACGGGTGTCGATCTTATGGCTGGCCGCTTTCATCTTGTGCTCGTGCGGGCCGAACGAGCGAATCATGAATTCGGCATCCGAGAACCGCGGCGAGCAAGCGCGAAACGCGGATCAAGGTACAAATGCCGCGCCGGCCCCGCGACGTTTCGAGCAGGACCTGGACGCGATGCGGACCGCCGATTTTAACTTCATATATGTCTTCCGGCGCAAGGACGGCGCCCCTTTTGACGCAGCAGACAAGAGCTTTATTACCCAGACGACGCCCGGCGAGGTCAACCGCCGCGCGGTCGCTGACGAAGGAAAGGCGTTGTTGATCGGATCCAACTTTCGTCTTCCGGAAGACAATCTGAAACAGTTCAAAGCGAGATTCTCTTTCGAGGATTATTCGAAACCGGAAAGCGAGCTCCCGACTGCTAGCCCGAGACCTTAGTGATAGGAGTTGCTGCCGGGTCGAGCTGGCGGTAATTGATGGGCAGGAATGGCTGAAGTAAACGACAAACAGGATGAAATGACAAATGAGAATATTCTCGGCGAAAAGTCCGAGCATATTCAACGCGTTTCGTTAGTGTCGTCATCACCTTCGGCCCGTTCAATCGTCCGAGTCGTTGTGATCGTGCTGCTTCTTCTCGCGGTCAAAGACGTTCTCGGGACCGTTCTCGGCTCGCTGACGTATCTATTTTTCATGATCGTCCTCGCGATCTTTTTCGCGTATCTGATCAATCCGCTCGTTGAGCTGATCCGAAAACCGTTTGAGGCCAGCTATCCGAAGCTGATGCCTCGTCCGTTGGCGATCGCCCTCTCGTTCCTACTGGTTTTTTCGGTCCTTGCGATTGCCGCCTACTACTTGGCCCCAGGGGTCTCGCGGCAGGCCCGTTCGTTCGTCGAGAACATTCCCTCATACACTACGTCGGTGCAGGGCGCGATCAACGACATGAATCGTCGGCTCGATCGCATGCGGATCGAGGACAGCGTTCAGACACAGATCAACGAACGCATAAATCTGTTCCTCTCTACTGCCGGAACTTTCGTGACAACTATTCTCGGTACGAGTGCGATCTACGCGGTGACTTACTTGCCGTGGCTCGTGCTTGTCCCGATACTTGCGTTCTTCTTTCTAAAAGACGCCCATCTTTTCAAAGTAGCGCTGCTTCGCGTCGTACCCGTCGGCGATTGGCGCTCGCGGGTGGAATCCGTGATGGCCGACGTTAACAGCACTCTCAAGGCCTACACGCGTGCTCAGCTGATCTCGTGCGTTTTGATCGGCACGATCTGTACGATCGGTTTTTATCTACTCGGCAACGACTACGCGCTAATCCTCGGAATACTGGCTGGTGTGCTCGAGCTGATACCATTGCTCGGACCACTGACAATCTTCATTTTGGCGACGGTTGTCGGCGGACTGGAATCCGGCTGGCAGGCCTTTTGGACGGCGGTGTTCCTGACAATCCTTCGGCTCCTGCAAGACTACTTGATCTATCCGCGCATCATCCGCGAAGGTATTCATCTGCATCCCCTGGCCGTGATTCTTTCTGTCCTGGCAGGTGAGCAGGTTGCCGGAATTCCAGGCGTCTTTATCGCGATACCGCTGGTTGCCTTGCTGACGGTCCTGTACAAACACATCCTCGAACACACCGCGAGTCGAGGTCTATTCACCGGTTTACTTGAACCGAAGGAGAATAAGGACGTCACGAACGAACCGTAATGTCATCACTCGCCTGGCTAATTGTTTTCTTTTTTATTCTGCTGTTCGTATGTGTGGTTGTCTATGCACTCGTGGTCCGGGCGTTTTACTGGGGGGATAAGAAAGAGCCACCTAAGAAGAAGTGACGAGCCTGCGAAAAGCTTCCGGACTGTCGATCTCGATCCGCATCCCGACTACGTGACACGGTATTTCGAACTCCGCATTCTCGAGCTTGACCATGTCCTTGGCTGTTGTCAGTAACATTTGTGCTCCGCTGTTCCGAGCTTCGCGCTCGATATCAATCATGTCATTCCGGGTGTAAAAGTGATGGTCGCTAAATCTCCTGGACGCCTTCAACGCGTATCCGCTTCGCTTCAATAATTCGAAAAAGCTTTCCGGATTACCAACGCCGCAAAACGCGAACGCGGGCCGCTGGAGATGCGCATCTTCGGGATCTGCTATTACCGAAGTAGCCAAGAATATCGGTGCGTTTGGATTGAGCGTTGAGAGTTCAGAGGTTAGGGCAGAAGCGTTTTCGATCAAATCGATCCGCGTAACGACGATCGCACTTGCCCGTTTCAAGTTTCCGGCAGACTCGCGAAGAGTACCCACGGGCAGCAGGCCGCCGATGCCAAAAGGATTTGTCGCATCGACGCAGACAATATCGACATCTCGTTCTGCTCGTCGATGCTGGAACGCATCGTCGAGAACGAACGCCGTGATACCAAATTTGTCTTTCGCCCACGCCGCGGCCGCCACACGGTCTGAATCCGCGACAACCACCGCTTTTCCGATCAGCATTCTGGCTAATTCCACCGGTTCATCACCGCCGGTTCGGGCATCAGCAAGAACGCTCTCGCCGTCAGATACCAACACACGACGACTTTCGTTCTCACGTCCGTAGCCTCGCGTTAGTATGCAAACTTTCTCGCCTGCGCCGGCGAGGATTTCAGAAACAAGAGCGACAAGGGGTGTCTTGCCCGTTCCGCCCGTTGTGATGTTTCCAATACTTATTGTTCGCGCGCCGAGCGCGTGCGATCTCAGCACACGGCGATCGTATAGCGAGTTACGAAAGTCCGTTATCTTTCCGTAAAGGAAACCGAGCGGCGACAAGATGTTCATCAGGATCGTTAGTGGCCCTACATGCCGAGAAAGTTTTTCAGAAGCACTTTTCCGTGTTCGGTGAGTATAGATTCAGGATGGAACTGCACGCCCTCGATAGGAAGAGTTCGATGCCGCATCGCCATGATCAATCCGTCGGGTGATTCGGCGGAGATCTCGAGTGACTGCGGGAGGGATTCGCGTTCGACTATCAGCGAGTGATAGCGGCCGGCATTGAACGTACCTTCGATACCTTCGAAAATAGTCTTCCCGTCGTGCGAAACTTCCACTGGTTTTCCATGGACAGGTTCAGGTGCGCGGATCACCTTGCCGCCGAAATGTTGTCCGATCGCTTGATGGCCGAGGCACACGCCGAGGATCGGGATACGGCTTGCGAAACGCGCGACGACTTCGAGCGAAATACCCGCCTCGTTGGGCGTTCCCGGTCCGGGTGAGATCAGGATCTTTTCCGGACGGAGGTCGTTCTCGATATCGTCGACGCCCACTTCGTCATTTCGCACAACCTTCATATCCGCACCGAGCTCACCCAGATACTGGACAAGGTTGTAAGTGAAAGAATCGTAATTATCGACGATCAGAAGCATGCCTTTCCGTTTACTAATTCGTGTAATCAATCTATCATAGCTCGACATCATTCGGAGGCCGCCCAAATGTTCCCCAAGACAAGATTATTCGTACTAATTTTAATCCTCTCATCCTTGGTCACCGCTCAGACTACACAGGAAAAGAACGCAACCGAGCAAGCCGACAAGCTCAGGAAGGAGGCTGTGGCCTTTCTACGCGAAACGCTCAGCGAAGTTAACGGAATGCGTTCGCTTGAGAATCGAATCAGCTTTACTGCGGAGATAGCCGGTTTGATGTGGTTTCACGATGAACGCGAGGCGAGGGCGATGTACACCGGAGTGATCAGCGATTTCAGAGGCCTGATCGCAAAATACGATCAGCAGATGAACGAATTCGGGCTGACGCTCGCGGACGACGAGTCTCGGGGTGTGATGTCTTTTATGGTCGAGCCGAGCGATAAGGGACAGATCCTGCGAAAGTTCTCGACAGCGATTGGTGTCCGGCAACAGATCACCCTCAGCATCGCGGAGCATGACCCGGACCTTGCTTTCGGATTCTACTACGACAGCCTGTCCTCCATCGCTAATCCCGAATTACGGACGCAGGTTGAGGGCCGAGACACGCATTTCGAGTTCCAGCTTCTAGGGCAGTTGGCCGAAAAGAACGCGGCGAAAGCGGCGCAATTCGGTGTGCGGTCGATCGATCCGGGTGTGACCTATCAGCACGTCGAGCTTTTGAAAAAAATCTACGGGAAGGATCCCGACAAGGGAGCCGAATATGGGTCGGCATTATTAAGTCGCTTTAAGAAAGATTCAGATACGAAAGATCTCTATATCCTTTCGTCACTGATTGATTTCGGCGGTGAGAAACTCGAAGCTTCGCGCAAGGCCGGCGGCAAGCGAGCCGTTTACAGTCAGTCGGAGTTGCGTGAGCTTACGGAAGTAATGGTTCAGGCAATCCTGAGTCGTAAAGACGATGAAGGAATGATTGGGGCCGGATATATCTCCACGGTGCAGAAATATTTGCCGGGACGCGCCGCGCAGATACGGACCAAGCTCAAGGTGTCGCAGGGTGAGGACGGCGATTACCGAGCGATTAATTCTATGGCGAACGCGGCGAATGTCATGTCGACCTACT
>JBKJOR010000143.1:0-3945 GCA_046595575.1 Pyrinomonadaceae bacterium
CGTTCAGCATAGGCACGTCATAAGCCACAGTATCTCGGCTCACCACGGACGGAGCTACGGCGACAACAGACGGAGCCACAGCGACAACAGACGGAGCCGCGGCGACAACAGACGGAACCACGGCGACAACAGACGGAGCCACGGCGACAACAGTCGGAGCCACGGCGACGACCCGATTCTCCGAGACGCGACGCGGTACGACGGCGTAACCCTTTGGAAGTGAACTTCTGTAATAAACCGGCGTTGCCATGTCGAGTGCCGTCAGCCCTTCGTTCGGTGAAACTACAAGCATGAACTGATTCATCGGTGTCGCGAACTCAGCTTTCGCAAGTCCGCCTTCGACCGCGATCGGCCCGAGCAACGTAGGAACGCCTGCCGAATCTACGGCATACGCGTACATCGTCGACGTTGTCGCCGGAACGCCTGAAAGGTCAACCCAAACCTTAGTGCCGTCTGCGGCCCGCATAACACGTGCAACCCCCGTCGAACCGGTGACCGTTGTTACCGGCGTGAGATTGATAGTCACCTCTTTTCCGACGGGATATTCGATAACCGTATACGATCCGTCAGCATTTTGAACTACTTCGGTCTTCTTAACTACCGTAACGTCCTGCGCAAAGGCTACGGACATTAAGCCCAAAACCAAGATCGACGCAAAACTCAACTTAACCAATTTTAAACACATAAAAATTCTACCCCTTTGTTAAAGTAACGAGCGTGGGAGCAAATTATTTCTCTTCATTTACAGAGGCGCAATGACCGTGCCAGCCGAGACAAAACCAAGCACGGCAGGCTTTAGATGGATGGTTCAGACCGAAAGATTTTGATCGCGTTCGAAGTGTATGAGGTCGGAACAGTTACTAAGTGGGTGACAGTAAGGCACGAAAGAGTCCACGAGCTAGATGTTCGGTTCCTCCCTTCGAAACGTAATCAACCCGATGTGAGTTTCGCCGCATTCCAAAGAGCATCCATCTCATCCAATCCGGAGTCTTCCGGCTTCTTACCAACCGACCGGAGCTCTTTTTCAATAAATCGGAAACGCTGTCTGAATTTCCGATTGACCCTTTTTAACGCGGTTTCGGGTTCGATGTTCAGTTTTCTGGCGAGATTGACGATAACAAATAAAAGATCGCCAATCTCCTCTTCTATGTTCGGCTGGTCATCGTTACTGATTGCCGCCTTTAGCTCAACGACCTCTTCGTCCAGCTTTGCAAATATTTGATCTCTATCCTCCCAATCGAATCCGACTTTCGCGGCCTTGGTGGTTACCTTGAGCGCTTCGAGCAGGGCCGGAAAATGGACAGGCACTTCGTCGAGTATCGAATCGTGGTCTTTCGGCTTCCTGCCGGATGCAGCGCGCTCATTGGTTTTTAGAGTGTCCCAATTGTCGAGAACGTCCTGTGCCTTTTCGAGTTTCGCGTCGCCGAAGACATGGGGATGGCGCAGAACTAGCTTCTGCGAGACGCCGGCCGCCACATCTGCGATCGTGAATTCGCCTTTTTCCGCACCGATCGTCGCATGGAAAACGACCTGCAGTAACAGGTCGCCAAGCTCCTCTTTGAGGTGGGTGACGTCACCCGTAGCTTCCGCTTCCTGAATGGCATCGAATGTCTCGTACGCCTCCTCGAGCAGATATTGCGAGAGCGACCCATAAGTCTGCTCACGGTCCCAAGGGCATCCGCCCGGAGCACGAAGGCGCGTCATTATCGAGAGAAGCTCGTCAAATTCTTTGGACATGACGGTTATTATGAGTCTATCGGGTCTATCGAGTCTATTGAGTCTATTGAGTCTATCGAGTCTATCGGGTCTTTCGAGTGTATAGAGTGTATCGGGTGAGTCGGGTCAATCGAGTTTATCGATTCGTGACCCTTGGACTTGCCAGACTCGCTAGACTCGCTAGACTCGCCAGACTCGCCAGACTCTCTTTCAAGACTCAAATCCAAAATGCTACTATCGAGACAACTTTTAATTTTATGATCGGACGAGACGACCAATCTGAAGAAGTCAGCTACAAGGTTGCTGACCGGCGAAAGTTTAATGCCGACGGAACAGTTCGCGACGGCGTCGTGATTGAAAAAGCTGAGCCTGCACCGGTCATCGAGCCGGAGGCAACCTCTTCGCAAGTAACCGAAATTCAACTTGACGACGATACTCCCGCCGATGAGACCTACACCGCCGAAGGAGAAATAGATCAGGACGATGAGATTCCCGGTGCCGAAGATCCGGCGAGCTTTATCAACTTTCTCTCGACGTTGGCCACGAACGCCGCGGCAGCACTCGGTGCAGTGCCCCATCCTGCGACAGGGAAGCGTTCACTTGATCTCGAGACAGGGAAATACTGGCTCGACGTGCTGGGCATGATCAAGGAAAAGACAAAGAGTAATCTCCACGTACAGGAAGCACGGCTGCTCGACGGGTTGCTTGCGGACCTGCGGCTGCAATATGTCACCGTCGTACGTGCGACGGAGGAGAAGCTGAAGTCACAGGCCGCGCAGAAATTCTCCGGCGCCGACATCCTGGGAAAGAAATAGTCTTTAACGCAGAGATTGCCGGGCCCACAAAGGTAGTTGTCGACATTTTCCCCTCTGCGAACTCCGCCCTCTCTAAGTTAGAATCTTGTTCATGAGACTTACCTTTCTCGGCACAGGCACATCGACCGGCGTTCCGTCGATCGCCTGCGATTGCGAAACATGCCGGTCCGAAGACCCGCGGGATAAACGGCTTCGCGTCTCTATACTTCTCGAACACAACGATAAAAAGATTCTAGTAGATACTTCGATCGATTTTCGTCAGCAGGCTCTGCGAGCAAAGATCGAGCGGATCGATGCCGTCCTGATCACGCACTGTCACGTCGATCATGTATTCGGCCTGGACGACATACGGCCATTGAATTTCAGGTACGGAGCGATGCCGATATTCGCGAATGCGATCGCGTGGGTAGATCTCCGCCGGATCTTTCAGTACATCTTTCAACCGGTCCATTTTGGCGGCGGGCTTCCGCAACTGATACCGCACACGATCTACCCTAACGCGCAGTTTTGCATCGGTGAAGGCCTCGTGGTTACACCGCTCGAGGTCATCCATGGCAAGCTCCCGGTCATTGCCTATCGCTTCAACGATTTTGCGTACGCAACGGATTTGAATTTTATCTCGGACGAGACAATTGCGGGCTTGCAGGATCTCGACGTACTCGTCCTTGACTGCGTCCGGATCAAGCCGCATTCGACCCATTTAGGATTAAATGAGGCGCTTGAGTACATTGAGCGGATCAAACCGCGCCGAGCCTTTCTAACCCATCTTAATCACGACATTTTGCACGCTCGTGATTCTAAACTACTGCCTCCGAACGTGCAGTTTGCACACGATGGGCTCGTCGTCGAGTAACTGTTTAAGCGCATAATTTTTGCTTTTGTCTTACAAATATTCGCGCTGATTGTTTCGCCTCGAATATGCCAGGCGTGTTAAGGGATTGCCTCACCGCCAAGGCGTCAAATGTTGAAATACTACGGGTTAGAAAATAGTTTACCGACCACTACATTTAGTGTTGACAAAGTGTTACCACTACCATATAGTCAGTATCCACTAAGGAACGCTCGGAAGAATTAAGCTCTTTTAGAAATTGGTTTCACGGCGAATCGGCCGTTCTGCCCCGCAGCGGTAATGGGGAACGAAAGCTGTCATTTCACGGAAGTTCGTACAAAGCTCGAACGCTCCGGCGGCCTGTAGGAATTGCTTTTAGGTAAGCCCTTTTTCAATACCAAACAGTAGCAAGGGGTTTAGGACCGAAGCTTGAGAGAAGCTTGCGGAACAGTTGAGGTGTCTCTACACTGTTCGCCTTTTCTCCGGGAAGTTTCGTCGACATTTCCGAATTTCGTCGACAAAACTTCCCGGAGAAAAGGGGAACAGTGTAGAGACACCTCAACTGTTCCGCAAGCTTCTCTCAAG
>JBKJOR010000193.1:0-3260 GCA_046595575.1 Pyrinomonadaceae bacterium
TCCTTGTCGATGATTATAGTCTCATCGTCGGTAAGCAGGACTGTTCGATCCGGTTCGTCGATGACAACGGTCGAGTCGCGGGTCTCGCCATAATCGTTTACGAGAATTTCCGTCTCAACAGGCTCGGGCACATTAGTTTGGTCGAGAGGCTTTTCGTTCATTACTTTCCACCTCCGCTGCCCGACCGGGCGACCTCGGCAGCTTTTGCTACCGAATATCCGTACGCCGGCGTATAAACCAGGCGAAGAGTGTATTCCGTAAAGACGAGGTGCTCCTTCTGCTGCCGATCCTGACCGCGAAGCTCGGCCTGAAACAGACCTGAGTTATTCATATTCGCGATCATAGTGACGACGGCTTGATAGTCGCGGCTGAGCACACCGAAATCTAATTCTGCTTTGATACGATCTCCGTCCTTGTAAATATTTTCGACGGCGACGCGCGATGCGCTAACGCTACCAGGTAAAACAGCTTCGAGATCCGCGAAAAGACGCGACCAACCAAAAGTCTTACTCGCGACCAGCCGGTGCGACGCGATCAGCAAATTCTGTTGCTCAGGCGACAGCTTTTGCTTTACATCCTCGCCCTTCTGCTTGAGCTGGCTGAGTTCGTCCTTCATCTGCTTGATATTGCTTAGAGCGACCTCATTCCGCTCGACTGCCTTGTTCATTTGCGAAAAAGACAGCAAACCGCCCGAAACGGCAAGGGCCAGGAGCAGAAGCGAAAGCAAATACGGCGTAGTTCTATTACGAAATGGCCTGCTCGCTAAGTTGAGTTTGGTGATCACAGTTAGTAAAGCTACGGTATAAAGCTAGATTGAAGTCGAAATCCGGGGCGCAAGAAAAACAAGCTTACCACGAAAATATTTCCATGTCTTTCACGGGTTATTTGATGCAAAAGTTGCAAAAAGAGTTACTCTCGACGGCCCGGCAAGGTGCGATTTAATTCATCTGGAGTGAGGTCGTGATATCCGCAAACCCGGTTTCGGCCCTCGCGCTTGGCACGATACAAGGCCGAATCCGCCATCTCGACCAACTCTATGGGGTCAAGCGAATCGTCGGGGAAGGCTGAGATACCGATACTAATGGTTACGTGATGAGTTTCAACGGGCTTGGCGGTTCTGACAACTGAGAAAGGCTTCGATTCGATCACCGCCCTTATTCTTTCGGCGGCGACCATCGCCTGCGTGACATCGGCGTCGAGCAAAAAAGCGGCAAACTCTTCGCCGCCAAACCGAGCGGCGGCGTCTCCGCTCCGCATGATCTCAATGATCAGCCCGCCGATCTCCTCAAGCGTCTTGCTTCCGGTTAGATGCCCGTAGGTGTCATTAACGTTTTTGAAATGGTCGACATCCATCATCAGAACACAAAAGGGGCGGTCTTCAGACCGCGCACGGGCGGCTTCCCGGCGAAGCTCGGAGAAAAACGACCGGCTCGAGAGCAGCCCAGTTAGATCGTCGTGCGATATTAACCGGTGGATTTGCCGCTGGTACTCGCGATCGATCTCGTCAAGCAGGTCAAATCGCAGAATCTGCTCGCCGATCGTGATCTTGTCGCCGTTCTGGAGCGCTTCCCTAGTCACCTTCTGACCGTTGACCAAAATCCCGCTACGCGACCCGAAGTCGGTCAAAACGTACTCGGTCTCGCCGGTTTTTTCGTTGAGTACTTTGTTTATCTTGGCGTGCCGTCGCGAAACCTTTGTGTCATTTACACGAACATCCGCCTCGAGCGCACGCCCGAGTATGACCTCTTCGCGCTCAAGCGGTATGGGAACAGCGATCAACTCGCCGCTCAGAAAGACGAGCGCGGGTCGAAGATCACGTTGCAGACGTTCGGGTTTTACCATAGGGTCGGCGGAGTGCGGTGAGGTGTGGGGCCACAAGTAATAGAATAACGTAACCCTCCGCTAAATTTCCAGAAGTATTTGGCCGGCGGCGACGGTCAATAGAAAGGACAGTTTTCAGATGATCGGTCCTGCGCATACCATTAAGAGAGTTGAACATACTTATTGTAAAACTTGGCGCGATCGGCGACATCATCCATACGCTCCCTACACTTCACGCTCTTCGCACGGCCTTTCCCGACGCATCCATCTCTTGGGTCGCGGAACGCCGCTCGGCCGAGATCCTTCGTGACAACCCTATGCTCGCGAGCCTGATCGAGGTCGACACGCGATCGTTGCGGGGTGGAAAGGTGATCGAAAAGATGTTGATAGAAGTCGCAGGTCAGATAAAAGACCTTCGCCGGCATAAGTTTGATGTCGCACTCGATTTCCAGGCCCTTCTCAAGTCAGGCGTCATTACACGTGCTTCCGGGGCGAAAGTACGTTGGGGGTTTTCACGCGAGGATCTTCGTGAGCCTGCGGCGCGCGTCTTCTACACGAACACGGCGAAAGCGCCTCACCGGTCGCATATCATTCGCCGCAATCTAGCTCTCGCAGAGGCCGCTCTAGACTTTGAACTGCCAAACGAACCATTCAAATTCCCGATCTCAACAACGGAGAGCGATTTTCGTGAGGCCGACGTGATCGCCCGGAAAGCGGGAGAGACGTTTGCAATCCTCAATCCGGCGGGCGGCTGGGTAACAAAACTTTGGCACCCCGAAAAGTACGGCAAGCTCGCCGACATCATCTGGGAGGAACACGGGCTGTCATCGATCGTCGTCGCCGGTCCAAACGAAGCCGCACTCGCCTCGATGGTTTTAGAGAGTAGTCGGTCGGGAAGAACGACGGTCGCCACACCCGGGTTAAAAGCATTCTACGAGCTGACGAAGCGAGCAAGTGTTTACGTGGGCGGCGACACAGGGCCTACGCATTTAGCAATTGCGGCCGGCACACCGATCGTAGGAATTTTCGGACCGACGGAGTGGTGGCGAAACGGAAGTATTGATCCGGAGGACATATGCGTCGAGCGTCTCGATATCGGCTGCCGTATCGACTGCCACCGTCGCACGTGCTCGAATTGGATATGCATGGATATCACGCCGGATGCCGTTTTTGCTGCGGTTCGCTCGAGGCTTGCGAGAGCGGCCGCGAGTGACCCGCCCGACATTCCGGCTTAACGATTTTTATCTGCGAATCCCTTTCATTGAGCTATAATCTAAAGAAATTCGATAGCGTCCGTCCTTTTCGTTTTTGTTTGAGTTATGAAGTTTCCTGTTTTCAAGACGATCATTTTCTCGTGCATCATCACCCTTTCGTTCGGTGCGTTGTCCGCACAGCCTAACGCTGTCACGACACCAAAATTGTCGCCCTTCATCAACGGA
>JBKJOR010000269.1:0-5785 GCA_046595575.1 Pyrinomonadaceae bacterium
CCGTTCGCATTCATCGGAGGCCGGCTCGATCTTCCGGCGGAATACTTTAAACCGATTATCGGGATAGTGCTTCTTGTCGCCGCATTCTTTCTGGTCCGCCGGCAGACGGATGTCGAAGCGCCTGACAAACAAGGCCTGATAACAATTTCCCCTTGGTTCGCACTGTTATCTGGTGCGTTGCTCGGGCTGTTATCGGGTCTGACCGGTGTCGGCGGCGGAATCTTTTTGTCGCCGCTTTTGCTTTTTATGAGATGGTCGGACCTCCGTCAGACAGCCGCCATTTCCGCGATGTTCATCCTCGTCAATTCGATAGCCGGATTAGTAGCAAGTCTGAGTGCGGGCAATCTAAAGGATCTACCGTCCCCGACTCTGCTCTTCGCCTTCGCTATGGCTGTCGTTCTCGGTGGGATAATCGGAGCAACGTACGGAACGAACCGCGAGCGATCAACACTTGTCCTGCGACGGCTGTTGGCACTCGTTTTGGTGATCGCGGCGCTAAAGCTGATTTTTGGATGAAGTGCTACGTACCTCAATTGAAAAGATAAACTCATTCTGCACGCGATATTCGATTAGATGAGCTAGAGGAACCGGCATTCCGACGATCGCGGCCTGTTGTTTATTCGGGTGTGTGACATCCAATTGCCTTTTCCCGGATTGCAATGTAAATTGCAAAGCAGAACTTTTCCCCAACGAACTGCATCGTAAAGACATATGCCGACGAAGGCGACCCCCCGCCGATGAACCGGCAGCCCTTCCCAACCGGGAGAGGAGCTTGAAGATAACAACCAGGAGGCCTTTCGAGGATGAAAAATCCGTTTCTTGAGAAATTCCGCCCGTACATTCCGGCGAGTGTTACGAATATGCGCGAGCTTACGCCCGTACCGCTTATTGTCGGTACTCTGCTCGGCATCGTCTTCGGCGCGTCGTCGCTATATCTGGTGCTCAAGGTAGGGCTGACAGTTTCGGCATCGATCCCGGTCGCCGTTATCTCGATCACCCTGTTCCGCATCCTGTCGAAACTGGGTGCTCGTGATGCGACGATCCTCGAACACAACATCGTTCAGACAACCGGCTCGGCCGGTGAATCGATCGCGTTCGGAATCGGAGTGACGATGCCCGCGATCCTCATACTCGGATTTGATCTCGAGGTCTGGCGAGTAACGCTTGTTGCGGTACTCGGCGGTCTGCTCGGCATTCTGATGATGATCCCGCTGAGGCGTGCCCTTATCCGCGATCAGCATGGAATTCTCAAGTACCCGGAAGGGACGGCTTGCGCGCAGGTTCTGATGGCCGGTGCTTCCCAAGAATCCCGCGAGGCTTCCCATGTGGGAGATTCGGCGGAGGCGGGCGATTCGGCAACGCGCGGCGGAAAGATCATCTCGATCGGCTTTGCGATGGGCTTTCTCTTCAACACGCTAATGTTGGTGTTAAAGGCGTGGAAAGAAACTCCGACCAAGGTCTTCGGCCGACCGTTCGAAGGCGGTTCAATATCGAACGAGAACAATCCCGCGCTGCTCGGCGTCGGTTACATTATCGGGCCGAGGATCGCCGGCATAATGTTCGCGGGCGGAGCTCTCGCGTATCTCGTCCTGATCCCGATGATCAAGTTTTTCGGGTCCGGACTTGCTGAGGCAGTTGCACCGGGAACGGTGCCGATCTCGGCAATGGGCATTCAGGGTAAGAACAGTATTCAAGCCGATTACATTCTTTACATCGGCGCCGGTGCGGTTGCGGCCGGCGGCGTCATCAGCTTGTTCCGCTCGCTTCCGGTCATCTGGAATGGGATGAAGGGTGGGCTTGCTGACCTTAGGCGCGGCAGTGATGAAAAGGCAGGCGAGACGTTGCCGCGGACAGATCAAGATCTTTCGATCAAGTTCGTGATCGCCGGTATACTTGGGCTCATCGTCGTGATCACGTTTGTCCCGGCACTTAAGATGAACATCCTCGGTGCGCTCTTGATCATAGTCTTTGGATTTTTGTTCGTAACCGTTTCGTCGAGGCTCACGGGCGAGATCGGCTCATCGTCGAATCCGATCTCCGGTATGACGGTTGCGACGCTCTTATTTACCTGTCTCGTATTTCTGCTCGTCGGCTGGACGGCTCCCGATCCGTATTTCGTCACCGCGCTTTCGATCGGCGGCATAGTTTGTATCGCAGCGTCGAACGGCGGCACAACTTCGCAAGATCTCAAGACCGGCTTCTGGGTCGGCGGTACGCCCAAGAAACAGCAGATCGCTATTCTTGTCGGCGCTCTTGCATCGGCGCTGGTTCTTGGCCCGATCCTCCTTGCATTGAACGACAGCGGAACGGTTTATGCGGACCCGACGACGTTCTCAAGGGTCCGGGACAAAGAAGTAGTCGTGAATGCCGCGGGTCTGCCGGCCTACTCGGGGGAGTTTCAACCTCCGGTGGCGGGCAGCTATACGGTGTTTGAAAACCGTGTTCCGACGGGACAGAAGGAGCCGGAGAATAAGGACCTTCCGGCCGGGAGGTACCTCGTAAATTCCGCCGGTCGCGTTGCGTACAAGATGCAGGAGAACTTCCCGAAGGGTGCGATGGTCCCGCCCGGAGCTGAAGTCGGTCCGGCCGAAACGTTGAAGGGTTCTCAAGCGGCCGCCGATACGGGAACTTACCGGGGTTGGCATAATACTGTCACCGCAGCGGGAATCCAGCCGGGCAAATATCTCGTCGCCCCTACCGGAGAGATAAGGTATCTCGTCGATCCGGGTGTCAACGGAACGATCGTTGAAAAACCCGATGGCAGCGAGGTGACCAAATACTCAGCACCGAAAGCAACGCTGATGAGCTACATCATCAAGGGAATTCTTAGCCAGGAACTTCCGTGGGGACTGGTCATTCTTGGGATGATGATCGCAGTCACGCTCGAGCTTGCCGGCATTCCGTCGCTCGCGTTCGCTGTCGGGCTTTATCTGCCGATCGCGATCTCGGCTCCGATCTTTGTCGGAGGCATGGTCCGTTGGGGAGTTGATAAAGTTCTCTTCCGGAGCTTCCGCGATAACGATATGACAGAAGAGGAGAAGATCGCCGAAACGGACAAGAGTCCCGGTGTTCTGCTTGCGTCGGGATATATTGCTGGCGGTGCGCTTGCGGGTATCCTGGTAGCATTCTCGGCCGAGTTCTTGAGCTCAACGGTTCAGGGCTTCGAGAAATGGTCCGAAACGTCGAATCCGTTCTTCTCGTCGAATCTGCTAGGTCTCGTGCCGTTCCTGGCGTTAGCGGTCGTTCTTTACCTCGTCGGCCGCGGAACATTGCTTGGCGGAAACGGAAATAGCGTGGCTGAACCGGCCAAGGCGACGGAAGTCAGGGAGGGCGACCTGTAATCGCGCAGAATCGCTCGGCGAGCTTTGCGTGAGACGTTCTTATTTCACGCAGGGCTCGCGAAGGACGCAACGGGCAGACAAAAAAATTCTCGCGTTTTTGGAAAAGGACACGCTATACTCTTAATGGCGTGTCCTTTCCTTTGAGCAGCAAGCTCAGAAGACAAACTTTTACAACCCATCCCCTTTTTCCTTGGAGAGCACTCTAGATGCGAGCAGCTTCTTTCAGACTGAGACTCATTATCTACATTCTTTCGATACCGATTCTTTGCGTAAACGGTTGCTCTACTGACGCTTCTAAGGCGGAGGCCTTGGCGCCCGTCGCTGAGGTTCCAGCGCAGGCTCCCCGTGGAGCGACGATCGAAATCAAACCAAACTCGCCTGCGGACACCGTTCGAGCGTTCTATACGGCACTCCGCGAAAAGAAGATCCGCGAAGCTATTTTGCTGACAAATCTTCGCCCCGCGATCGAAGGCATGACCGACGCGGAATTAAAAGAGTTTGAGGGCGACTTTGACGCGATAGCCAAGATCATCCCGAAAGAGATCCAGATCAACGGCGAGATAGTCAGCGGCCCGACAGCGACGGTGACGGCAAAGCTTCCGTCCGAAGACGTAGATAGAGAAGAGATACAGGAGATCAAGCTTCGCAAGAATGGCGACGTCTGGGAGATCCTTACGGTGGACGAATCGGCGGAGAAACGGATCAAAGAGGAAGGGAAGAATTATTTCCTTACGCTTCGGATCGAGACACATCAAGACGAAGCCCGCGATATGCTTGATCGGGTCGCAAAAGCCCAGATGGCGTTCGCTACCCAGAACCAGGGCGGCTATGGAGATATGGACGATTTGATAAAGGCCGAATTTCTTCCGGCTGATATTCGATCGAGCGAATCGACAGGCTATCGCTATGCTCTCACCGTATCGCCTGATAAAAAACGATATTCGGCGTCCGCCGTGCCGGCTATTTACGGCAAGACCGGAAAGCGTTCGTTCTCTCTTGAATTAGATGAGCGTGGCCAGCCTCATCTCGTCAGCCGCGACGATGGAGCGGCGAAAACAAAATGATGGAACGGATGGGGAATTGAGAGTTTTCTTTTATACGGAACAGGCTTCCGTATCTGTCTCACCTAACCCTTGGTTCTCTCCATTCTCAGGATAAGAAGCACGCCATGTTAAGAGAATTGGTTTCCAGATTCAGCGTCACGTGGGTGGAACGGAGAGCTTCCGTCCGCAAAAAATTCGAGGTTCCCGTCAAGGTCTATTTCGCTCCGGAGAAAAACCCGTTGAATTTGACTGCTTCGTGCCAGGAACTGTTCCTGGCCGGGGAAACAGTTGATCTGAGCGAAACCGGCGTCGGCTTCGTCGTCTCTACGATCCGTATAAAAGAAAAGTATCTCGTCGGACAGGATCGTATTCTTACCGTCGAACTCGACCTGGCTGGCAAGAAAGTTCGGATGCAGATGCTCGGCAAGCGCTACGAGCGAGTTGGCATACATGCCTCGACCGAACGTTACCTAGTGGGTGCGGAGATCACCGAGATGAGCGCCGATGACAGGGTAAAGTACGAATATTTTATGAAGAACGGCAAGAAACTTTTAAGAACTACTGGAGTCCCCGCGTTTGGACTGGGCATGGTCGATTAGCGTAGAACGTTTATCAGCAGTGACGGAGGTCGCCCTTGTGGCGGCCTCTTTTTTTGCTCCATAGGAGCGCGATTTGTAGAAACGTTAGGCTCTTCACGGAGCCGTTTCTCTCTGTGCCGATCATGTTAGTGGACATAAGGAACCTTCTGATCTTCCTGTGCGAACTTAGCGAGTCTTTGCGTGAAACTTCATTTCACGCAAAGCTCGCAGAGCACGCAAAGAATTATTAACCTTTCTGCAATTGAATTAGAAAGATCCACTTCTTGAAGTTGTGCTCGATCCTAACTCCTTCGAATCGGCGTTGGAAACTACCCTCGGGGCATTCTGTCCTTTTCTTCTCGGCACTCGTGGGCTAACTTGAAATCATGAGTATCGGCATCGGCATCATCGGGACGGGCTTTGCCCGTCGTGTTCAAATTCCATCATTCCTCGCATGTGAAAACGTCCGGATCGCGTCCGTCGCGAGCGCGAGCATCGCTAACGCAACCGCAACCGCACATGAGTTCGGCATAGAACACTTCACCGACGACTGGAAGGATACCGTTCGCCGGGATGACGTCGACCTGGTCTGCATCACTACGCCGCCCGATCTGCACCTTGAGATGACGTTGGCTGCGATTGCGAATGGTAAGCACGTCCTTTGCGAGAAACCGATGGCAATGAACGCCGACGAGGCGAGAAAAATGACGGATGCGGCGAAGAAGGCCGGAGTGCTCGCCCTGATCGACCATGAGCTTCGATTTCAGCCGGGACGTCAAAAGGCTCACGCGATGCTGCGAGACGGGGCGATCGGCAAAGTTCG
>JBKJOR010000249.1:0-7074 GCA_046595575.1 Pyrinomonadaceae bacterium
CGTCGGCTGCTGGGCAAATGCAGACAAGCCAAGAGACATCAACAGGGCGTGTAACAGGAAAATTCTTCTCATACTTTGTTTTTTGCTCGCGATCGGAACCCTATGCTTGCGAATCCAACGAATGAGAGATTCGCGAACTGAGGAAAGAGTTACTTAATTTATTGCATCTGACTATTAATAGTCAATTTTTACGTGCTTTAGGCAGTGTCGCCACGGCTGGCCATTGCAGATGGCTCACCAGCAGAGGCACGTCGATCCCGCTCCTGACGGACCAGAATGCGGGTTCGCGGAAAAATTGAAATTGACCCACTACCGCCAAGACGCGTTCGTTGGCAAATCCTAAAATTAAAACTAAACTAAGTTTGCGTTATCTGATCCGCCCTAACGTAATCAGTTATGACAGAAGAGATCGATCCAAAAACTACTGGCAAGGCAAAGGTTCGTTGCGAGGAATGCGACCGCGAAATGGACCATTACAACACCTTCGTCAGCCCCTCTAACGAGCGACGTAATGTCTGTTGGGAGTGCCTCTCCCGGCAGGAGAAGGGATTTTTCGCTCACCGTGATTTTCGGCGTGGTGCGCGCAGCGGCTACATTCCCAGATGATGAGAGGCAGATGGCTGGCCGACAGGAATTTTCCATTCTCAATTGTCGATTATTCATTGACTGGGCTCACTCGGCGATGCTCATGTTTCTGCCTGTGTGGTTATGACCGTTAAAAAGATCACCGAATACCCGGCAGAGGTTTTGGGAAAGATCGGACAGCCGGTCACTGAGTTCAATGATTCCCTGGCTGAACTTTGCGCCGATATGTTCGACACGATGTACGAGGCAGAGGGCGTGGGTCTCGCGGCTCCGCAGATCGGTCTGAACTTGCGCCTGTTCGTCATGGATTGCCACGACGTAAAATTGATTGCAGCGAATCCCGAGATCATCCATACGGAAGGTGAACAGTCCGGTCAGGAAGCCTGCCTGTCGGTCGGAAAAGTTCCCGCGGTCGTCGTTCGCCCGATGAAAGCGCGCCTGCGAGCACAGGACGAAAAAGGCGAGTGGTTCGAGCGAGAAGCAGAAGGCTATGCGGCTCGAGCATTCATGCACGAGACCGATCATTGTGACGGGAAGTTGTTTATCGATCATCTACCGAAGCTGCGGCGGGATATGCTAGTGAAACGGTTTAAGAAAGAGAAGAGCTGGAAGTAAGAAAAAGGCCGCAGTCGTTCCAGCTAGATCTGAGCCATGGAGGCCGCCACCACGCGGTGCAAAAGCCCGGGCGTGAGCAAGGGCGATATGCTCAACTAGGGTGGAAGCGGTGCAGACGCAGCCACGTCAGCAGCTGACGCTGGCACCGACAATTTGAGAAGTCGCGCTGAGCAAGTTACACCACCGTGAGCATATCGCCCTTGCTTACGAGCGGTGAATAATTCCCCCTGGCAATTCCTCGTAAGCTATTCCTGCTTTTTGTCATTCCAACTTGAAGTCTTCGGAACCGGATTCTTTTGAGCATCTGACTCTCCAGATAACTTCACGGGCGCTCAAACGCCGCACGGTGAACTGGTAGCCCCTTATCTTCAACCGCCCTTTCCCTTTCCGTCTTAACTGAAAACGGATTGTCGGCAAGAGTCTCTTCGACGAATCGTTTATCCGCTCGGAAGAGGTCAAACATTTCCTCCGCGAGAGACTCGATATCAGTCTGAACAAACACACGCCCGCCGGGAGCCAACCGCTGAGCGATCGTATTTACCATCGCGTCATTTACCATCCTCCGCTTCGCATGTTTCTTCTTGAACCAGGGATCGGGAAACTGGATCGTCACGGCCTGCAGGATCCCCGGCGGCACATCCCCGATCAAACGATCGAGCCAGAGCATCGCATTACAAAACGCGTAGTGAACGTTCGTCAAGCCTTCTTCCCCAGCGATTCGATTAGCTTCACCGACCAGCGGCTCACGGATCTCGATGCCAAGATAATTCCACCGCGGCTCGGCCTCCGCCATCCGCAAAATAAATCGACCGCGGGCGCTCCCGATATCCAGGTGAAGAGGCCTGTCCGGTTCGGCGAAGATCGACTCGATATCGATAGGCTCAGGCGACTGCCGGTAGTACGGAGACAGCGGGTTTACGTGTTGATGAACTCGTACACGTGGCATATCAGCCGACCGACAGTAGCAAGTAAATCGTTAGCACCGTCGCTCCGACATAAACGCCGAGCGCCGCAACACCCGCGATCCGTGTTGGACCGGACGCGTCCCGCGGATTCACATATTCATTTGAAGGTATCTGGAGTAAGCCGTAAACAATTCCCGTCAGCAGTCCTCCGATGTGACCGTAGTTGTCGATGATCCGATAGAGCACGAGTCCGAATACCAGGATGAAACCGATGTTGATAAGCAGGCTCTTGCGAAATTCAGGGGATACAAATTGACGGCGACGAAACGCGTAGACGACCAGATAGCCAAGTAGCCCGACGATACCGCCCGACGCCCCGACCGAGGTACCGTCGGGATAGAATACGAGGCTCAGAAGACCGCCGCCGATTGCCGAGAGTAGAAATACGATCGCGAGATGAGCTCGATTCGCAAGCAGCTCCATCAGCTTGCCGAAGCTGTACAGAGCGTAGCCGTTCATGAAGATGTGAAGAAAGCTGCCGTGTACGACGGCTCCGGTAATAATGCGCCAATACTCTCCGGCGAGGAATCGAGGTTTGGCAAATCCGGCGACATCGCCCGACTCCTCAAGGCCGGAATAAATTTGGGCCGCCATCGCGACTGACATGCAGAGTAGAATTACGATCGTGTAGATCGGCGGCGGGATTCGAATCTCACCTAACCCGTCCTCCGCCTGTTGCTCCGGCGCCGTCCCGTCCGTGTATTCCAACGACATAGTTTCAGCTTACAACGCGGGTGGCGGGTTGGCTACATCGCGAGACCGCCGTCGGCCTGGATAACTTGTCCGGTGATATAAGCTGCCGACGGTGTCAGCAGGAAGCACGCGATCTCGGCTACTTCCTGGACATTGCCGAGCCGCCCGAGCGGGATCATCGAGAGAAACTTCGCGCGATAATCGGCGTTCATCTCCGAAGCCATGTCGGTTTCGACGAGGCCTAGCGCAAGAGCATTAACGGTGATCTTCTTGGTCGCCACTTCCTTTGCGAGTGATTTAGTCAGACCGATCATGCCGGCCTTTGAGGCGGAATAATTCGACTGGCCTAACATCCCGACGACACCGCTGATCGATGTGATATTCAGGATCGATCCACCGCCTTCGTTTCGGAGCATCGGGCGCAAAACCGCTTTCGAGAAGTTCCATGCGCCTTTGAGGTTTGTGTCGATCACTGAGTCCCAATCTTCTTCCTTCATACGAAGGATCAACTGATCGCGGGTGATGCCGGCATTGTTGATGAGATAGTCGACGGAGCCGAAAGCTTCCTTCACTTGCCCGACAAATTCGGCAGCTGCGGCCGTGTTGGCGACATCGCACTGTGCTGCGTGAACCTTTACGCCCTCAGACTCAAGCTGGGTCTTTAACTTGTCAGCCTCGTCCACACTCTTCGAATAATTAAAAGCGATGTTACATCCACGCTTTGCAAGCTCAAGCGCGATCGCCTTACCGATACCCCGCGTCGCTCCGGTAACGATCGCCGATTTACCATCGAATTGCTTTTCACTCATAACCTACTCGCCGAGCGCTTTCCGCTGGATCTGAAACAGATCGTTGATTCCCTTCTCCGCCAGGGCGAGCATCTCGTTCATCTGCTCACGTGTGAATGGTTCGCGCTCGGCGGTGCCTTGTATCTCTATAAACTTGCCGGCTCCCGTGCAAACTATATTCATATCGACTTCGGCGTTCGAGTCTTCCACATACGCGAGATCGAGGATAGACGTGCTTTCGATCACCCCGACGCTGACCGCCGCGACCTCACTCAGAAGAGGCGACCTCTTGACGACCGAATTCTTAACGAGCTTTCGACAAGCAAGAGCGAGTGCGATGTACGCACCTGTGATCGAAGCGCACCGGGTTCCGCCGTCCGCCTGGATCACATCGCAGTCGATCATGATCTGGCGTTCGCCGAGCGCTTTTGTGTCGACGACGGCTCGTAGGCTGCGACCTATCAACCGCTGGATCTCCTGCGTTCGACCTGATGGTCGCTGTGTCTCACGCTGCGTCCGGGTGTTGGTTGCGCGAGGGAGCATTGCATACTCCGCCGTCACCCAGCCGATACCTTTGTTCCGCATGAACATCGGCACTCGGTCTTCGACCGATGCCGTGCAAATGACTTTAGTTCCGCCGACCTCGATCAGCGCCGAGCCTTCGGCGTAGGGCGAGATGTTCGGGGTGATCTTGGTCACTCGTATTTGATCGACGGCGCGGCCGTCGGGTCTTTGAAAAGTCATATCTTTTGGTCGCTCGTTAATCGTGAATCGTAAATCGTAAATCGTGGATGAGTCCGGCTTTCGCACGATTCACCATTCACTATTGGCTGTTCACGATTAACGATTCACGATTCACGATTAACGATTCACTAGTCTGTCTCCGCCAAAAACTTCGATCGCCTCGAGCTTATTCGGCGTGGTCCCGAGAAATCGTTCGGCGACCTTCGCGAACCTCTCCGCGGCGTCAGTTACATAAAAATGGTCGAGGTCGTCACACAACTCCCGGGTGCCGGAAACGTCACCGCTGCTGCCGAGATCTTTCGATTCGAGTAGGGCCTTCACCTCTTCCGCAGTCGCCTCGCCTGAGTCAATAAGCTTAACATGTTCGCCGACCGTTTTCTGGATGACCTGGCGCAGGATCGGATAGTGTGTGCAGCCGAGAACAAGAGAATGCGGATCGAAGTCGCGAACTTTGCGAAGGTACTTCTCCGCGATCGAAAACGTCTCTTCTTCCTCGATCCAGCCTTCCTCTGCAAGCGGCACAAAGAGCGGACATGCCGCTTGGAAAACCTCCGCGGCTGGCGAAGCACGCCTTATCACCTCTACGTAAGCGTTACTAGAAACGGTCGCCTCGGTCGCGATCACCGCAATGCGAGGAGTCGCTTCTTCATGCGTCGCGAAAACCGCTTTTCGACCGCCCGGCCCTATTACGCCCACCACTTCCACGCCGATTCGGTCCCGTATCTTCGGCAGTGCAAGCGCCGATGCTGTGTTGCATGCGACGACAAGCAGCTTTATCCCGAGCGACGCGAGAAACTCAGAATTCTCGATGGCGTAGCGCTCGACGGTAGCCAGCGATTTCGTCCCATACGGAACGCGCGCCGTGTCACCGAGATAAACAAAACGCTCATTCGGCAAACGGTTGTGCAGGGCCCGGTACACGGTCAGACCCCCGACACCTGAATCGAAAATTCCTATTGGTAATTCATTCACAACAAAGTCGAAGAACAAGGCTACAAAAAAGCATCCTCGTTCGGCAAATCAGACCTCATTGAGCACTCGGGACTCTTTCTTTCGTTCGTATATTCCCATATTTACAATATCGGGTGAAATAGGGCGGTTTCGTGTAGGTTAGCTGGTTTCATTTTGTTGGCTGGGAACTGGGACCATCAACTCACGAAACCACGCGAACAAAGACCGATCCGCCGGACCCGGCAAAGTTCGCGCCAAGAATTTAGTCTGGTGGCCCGACGACCGGATTGATACCTAGCTTGTAAATAACAGCAGAGAAACTTAGCATACTGCTAACAATTCTAATCGGCGCTGGCCGCAACTGCGGTACTTCGTCTCAATTGCCAGAACCAATTTATATTAATTTACGTACAGTGCTCATATCTGCGAATTCTGCATCGCTTCCGGAGGAAATTATGATAATCACAGCCCGCCGTCTCCCAGTATTCTTTCTTGTTATGTTCGCCTTTGCCGCCACTCTCGCTGCTCAGGACAAAGCCGCACAAATAGATGCCCTGCTCAAGAAGTATAACGAGTTCGGGCAATTCAACGGCTCGGCTCTTGTCGCCGAGAACGGTCGCGTGATCTACAAGAAAGGAATCGGCTATGCGAATATGGAATGGAAGATCGAGAACGATACCGACACTAAGTTTCGGCTCGCGTCGATCACGAAACAGTTCACGGCGGCAGTAATCCTAAAACTTGTCGAGCAAGGAAAGATCAAGCTTGACGGTAAAATGACGGATTATCTCACCGACTACCGCAAGGACACGGGTGATCGCGTAACGATCCATCAGCTCCTGAATCACACCTCCGGTATACCAAGCTACACCGACGTTCCCGGTTTCATCGAGAACCTCAGCCGCGATCATTACAGCGTTGCGGACGTCGTGAAAAAATACGCAAGCGGCGATCTTCAATTCGAGCCGGGCACAAAATTCGTTTACAACAACTCTGCATACTTTCTGCTCGGGGCGATCATCGAGAAGGTAACGGGAAAGACCTACGCCGAAGCGATGAAGGAGTTTGTCTTCACGCCGCTTGGGATGGCCAATTCCGGCTACGATATGTATTCGCCGTTGATCGCTAAACGCGCCTCCGGTTACACGAGAACGCCGGACGGATACGTGAACGCACCGTATCTGGATATGTCGCTGCCGTATGCCGCCGGCTCACTCTACTCCACGGTCGAAGATCTTTACCTGTGGGACCAGGCCCTCTACGGGGACAAAGTACTTTCGGCTAAAAGCAAAGAGGTTATGTTTAAGCCCGGCCTCGAACGGTACGGTTACGGATTTGGCATCGAGGACCGGGAGTTAAGTGACAAGTCAAGGGTATCCACCATCGGACACAGCGGCGGCATAAACGGCTTCAGCACGAACATAATTCGTTTCGTCGGCGAAAAACATTTAATCGTTCTTCTCGACAACACCTCGCAGGGCAACTTTCAAGGCCGGATAATAACGTCGATCGCTAATATTCTCTACGGTAAGCCATACGAGACAGCAAAGCGGCCGATCAGTGATGTGGTCGTGCAGGCCGTTAGAGAAAAGGGTGTCGATGCCGCAGTAACACAGTACCGTGAGATGAAGGTGAGTGGATCGAAGGAATATGATTTCTCGGAGGCCGAGCTAAACACTGCCGGGTATCAACTGCTGCGAACGGGTAGGCCAAAAGAAGCGATCGAGATATTC
>JBKJOR010000257.1:0-7336 GCA_046595575.1 Pyrinomonadaceae bacterium
GGATTGTAATTATGTGACTTTTTGAAAGTCACGGAGGACGTATCATGAGAACTTCCCTGTGTTTCCTGACTGCCTCCTTTTTGATCGTGCTTGCCTGTTCTGGGTCTCTTTTTTCCCAATCTGCAGGGGGCAATATTTCCGGAATCCTGGCAGATCAGAACAATGCCGTCATTTCCGGTGCGACAGTTACCGCTAAAAATACGGCAACAGGGTTTACCAGATCATCGGTCACGAATTCGGAAGGCCGTTACAGTTTTACGGACGTACCTATCGGAGCCTACGAACTAACAATCGAAGCACCGAACTTCACCAAGTACGTTCGAACCGGCGTCAACCTGCTGGTAAATCAAAATGCCATCGTCAGCCCGACCCTCACGCCGGGAAGCGTGAACGAAACCGTCACTGTCAACTCTGACGCTTCGCTACTGAACACAACCACGTCGGAAGTTGCAACTCGGTTCGACGAGCGGCGATTGTCGGAGCTACCCATCTCGCCCAACCGCAACGTCTTCAACATAGTACTGTCTGTCCCGGGAGTCGCGCAGCTCGGCGGCGGTCAGGCAAGTTATGCAACCGGGATCAGTTTTTCCTCGAATGGCGGACGAATCCGTTCGAACAACTTCATGATCGATGGACAGGATGTGAACGACACGGTTTTCGCAGGCACCGGTTTTGCGCTTAATAATCCCGATGCGATTCAGGAGGTTCGAATTGTTACTAATCAATTCAAGGCCGAATACGGACGAAACTCCGGTTCGGTGGTGAATTTTGTGGGCAAATCCGGAACGAACGATTACCACGGTACCTTGTTCTGGTTTCACAATAACGAATATTTGAATGCATGCAGCAACCTAGATAAAGTAGCAAGCTTTGGTCCGACAGGTTTCTGTAACGGGAACGCGGTGACGGACGAACGAAAGCGGGCACCGAAGCGGCTTGAGAATCAGTTTGGCTTAACTTTTGGCGGTCCGTTCACGTTTCTCCGGTTCGGGGACGGCGGCGACTCCAGGTTTTGGAAAGGTACAGACAAAACATTTATTTTCGGTGATTATCAACGATGGTCGGACAGGTCGCAGCGTTCAGGCGCTACGCTGACCGGGGCACCGACAGCAAACGGACGAGCCGTGCTCCAGTCGATTGCGGCCTCCCGCCCGCAAGTCCAAGCTCTCCTAAATTTTGTCCCCGCCGGAACCGCAAATGGAAGATCTGCGAGTTTTACCATTCCGGGGCAGCAGCCGCGATCTGTCGAGCTCGGCAATTTTACCGGATCATCGCCGTTCATATTTGATGACCGACAAGGGTCGGTGCGGGTCGATCATCGTTTTAACGACGAGAATCTAATTTACGGGCGTTACCGTTTCGATTTGCAGCGAACCACTGGAGCCGGTCAGGTAACTCCGCCGGGTCACACGACGGTCAATTCGACAAGGTCGGCAGCCGCAACGATAGTCGTTAACAGCATCATTACGACTAAGTTGTCTAATGAGGCGCGTATCTCATGGTCTCTGTTCAGTTCGATGAACGATGCGGAGGACCCATCGTCAAAGACGATTCCATCGATCGCTGTCCCAGGGCTCCAAATCTTGAATATCAGCGTTCTTGGGAACGCGAACCGCACAGCTATAGGCTTACCTTCCACTCTGCCCGGCGCCAGAAGAATTCAGGCCTATCAGATCTCTGACGCATCCTCATATTTCGTCGGTAACCACAATATAAAGTTTGGAATAGAGCTACGCCGGACCGATGCCCGGATCTTGGCCTTTCAAAATTCAAGAGGACGGTTGCAATATAATTCGCCCCCTTCAGGCGACATATCGAATTTCGTCAACGATATTGCATCAGAGGCGAGCATTAACTTTCCGCTCGCCGGAGGCAGTGCGACAGGGTTTTTTCGATGGCATGAGCTTTATGCTTTCGCACAGGACGAATGGAGGATCCGAAACGAGTTTACTGTGACCTACGGAATTCGCTACGAATATCCGGGCGACTCGTTCGGATATTTACGAGAAGTGAATGAACGGATCCTGGCAGCCAATGGTAACGATCCGGCATTTCGATCGACCCCGACGCCGAAAGCCGATACTAACAATTTTATGCCGCGGATCGGATTCAACTGGAACCCTCGGACGGGCGGCGAAGGGCTTCTCGGCTTAGTTACAGGCGGCGACAAGGTCGTGGTCCGCGGCGGATATTCACGAACATACGATGCAAATTTCGCTAACATAAACGCGAACATGTTTTACTCGTTTCCGTTCGCTTGGACCGAGAACGTATCGCTAATCGGAGCGTTTGCGGCTATGCAGAACGCAACCGCACCAAATGTATCGCAGCCGAACCGTGTGTCAAGGATCATCGTTTCGGAACATCTTCGCGCTCCGGCCACCGACCAAATTTCTTTTGAGATTCAACGTGAGCTTGCCAAAGATTTGTTAGTGCAAGTTGGGTACATCAGGACGCGCGGTACCGGACTTCTGCAGATCGTTGACGGAAATCCCTGTCGGCCGGGTCTCAACTGCCGAGGCGCCTTCGGAAACCGTGTCGACCCGAATCGGGAAGTTATTCAGCTATATACGAACGCGGCAAGTTCTACCTATGACGCTCTCCAGGCAAGCCTGACCAAACGCCTGAGCAATAATTTCAGCGCAGGATTACATTACACCTGGAGTACCTTTATAGATGATGCTTCTGACATTTTCAGCCCTTCTGTATCGGAGAATTCCGTCGCACAGGATCCTTTCGATCGTCGTGCCGACCGTGCCCGCTCGAGCTACGACCGACCACATCGGCTGACGGGTAATTTTGTTTACGAGTTTCCGTTCTATCGTCGGCAAGACGGGGTCAGCGGCCGTCTCTTCGGTGGCTGGCAGGTCAATTCATTCTTCACATTTCAGAGCGGTGCACCGTTCTCGGTTTCTCTGGGCTCAGACCCTGCCTGCGCCCTTTGCGGAATTGTAGCTTCCGTCCGCCCAAATTTGAACACAAACCTGGATCTTTCCAGTATGTCGATCTCCGAAATATTAGCGGCGGGTGGTTCGACCTTGTTTAGGGGGCTCGCGCCAGGTCAGAGAGTTGGAGATGCCGGTCGGAACATCATCCGCGCTGACGGGATAGGCCTTGTCGATCTCGGGATCACTAAGAACACGCGAGTCACAGAAAGGATTCGCCTGCAAATACGAGCCGACCTTTTCAATGCCTTCAATAGGAGAAATTTCGGTATCCCTCCGAATGTGGTGAGTAGTCCCGGAGGATTCCTGAACCAGTGGGCTACCGATGGAGGTAACCGAAGAGTTCGATTGGGCGCACGCTTTGTGTTCTAGGAATAAGCGATTTTTATCGACCGTCAGAGACTGCGATTCAAACGCTCCAACATTCGAGTTCGAATAAAATGTAAAATTGGGAATCTAAGCGGGATTGTCATTCATCTCTGTTTGGGATCTTTGTAATTCAATGATTCTATGGTGCCGACTACAAGATTCGAACTTGTGACCTATCGCGTGTGAAGCGAGTGCTCTACCACTGAGCTAAGTCGGCGGAGGCTTAGTTGAAACCTCAAATCCTACACTTCAAATCTCAAATCTTAAATTTCAAATCTATAACCTGAAGACTCAAATCTGAATCTGAAATCTGAAATCTCCAATCTTAGCTGAAAACCTGGAGTCCAGGATTCCACACAAATCCAAAATCAGATCGAGGGGTCTTCAGCTTTTGCCGGTTGGGTGTCGTTTGCTTTGATCGTGCCTATTGCCGAATCCGTGTAGAAGAATCGCGTGCCGGTGGCGGTGATGCCCGTCGGAACCTGCGGGTCGGCGTTTAGCTTGTACGAGGCGGGCTTCGCACTCGACGGCTCTTCAAGCGTCAGCGTAAAGACATACCCATTTACAACAGGGCGGTCACCGGTGAACTTTTCATCGAGACCAGCAGCAGTCACAAGCTGGTCAAATGTGGCGAACTTACCGCGATTGCGTGAGGCGTACTGCGCTTGGTAAGTGCGGATTCTGTCCAGCGTCTGAGCCGCCGATGTTTCATTCCCCGACCTGATCATAGCTCCCCAGGCGATACTGCCGACGCCAATCAGCAATCCGATGATGGCGATCACGATCATCAGTTCGATCAGGTTAAATCCGCGCTGGTCCTTAAGACGACTTCGTAGGCTGTTCATATACAGAAAGAGATCCTCCGTGTTCTTCACGTTAAGCTTTATGGAGAAGTTTCAAAAGTTTAGATGCTTTCGAATGGGATTTCAAACGACACGGCAGGTGAATTGAATCCAAATAATTTGATGCGAACGGCATCTACAATCCTGTAGAATCAACTAGCTGGCCTGCCTATAGCGCCAAATGTTTGCTTAAAGATGCGAGATTGGATAAGCGATAAAACAGAGATACAAGAAACTGCGACCGGGCTTCGGATCGATGCGTCGGCCAAGATCCACGAGCTCCAGACCGCGGTCGAGCGGGTGATCCGCGGCAAATCCGAGACGGTCAAATACGCTCTTGTTGCGTTGTTTGCGAAGGGACATCTTTTGATCGAGGACGTTCCCGGCATTGGCAAAACGACGCTTGCCAGTGCGATCGCGAAAGCGCTCGACCTGACGATACACCGGGTGCAGTTCACCTCCGATCTGCTGCCGTCCGACGTTATCGGGATATCAGTTTTCAATCAACAAAGCGGAGATTTCGAATGGAAATCAGGCCCGATCTTCTCGAACGTCGTTCTGGCAGATGAGATCAATCGTGCAACCCCGAAGACGCAGTCGGCCCTGCTCGAAGCAATGGCCGAAGAGCAGGTGACCGTAGAAGGAATTTCACACCGGCTGCCGCTGCCGTTCATGGTTATCGCCACGCAGAATCCATCGGAGCATCACGGCACGTACCCGTTGCCCGAGTCGCAGCTCGACCGCTTCATGCTTCGGCTACACATGGGTTACCCGAGTATCGAAGACGAGCGGCTTATCCTTCGCGACCGAGAAAGTGTCAATCCGCTCGAGTTCGTTCGCCCGGTCTTGGGCCGGGCCGACATTCTTGAACTGCAGGAAACGGTGACGAGGGTTCGCGTTGATGAGGCTCTGGTCGGTTACCTTCTGCAGATCGTCGACGCTACTCGCCGCACTGACGCGGTCGAGTTGGGTATCAGCCCCCGCGGCGCTCTCGCATTATTCCGTTCGGCACAGGCACTGGCCCTGGTCGAGGGACGCGATTACTGTATTGCCGATGATATCAAGCGTCTGGTTACACCGTGTTTCGCACACCGATTGATCGTCGGTTCGCGATCTGCCGGTCTCAAAAACCGTACCCGCGAGGCTGAACAGGTCCTCCAAGAGATCCTCCAGAAAACTAGCGTCCCGATCTAGAAGGGGATGAAGTTCGCAAATTTTCGTCAGCTATTCAACCTTCGCGATGTTCGCAATGCCGCGCTCGGTGTGGGTGTGGTTGTCGGCGGCCTCGGGTTGGCGAGCGTCACCTATCTCGCCCATCTCTTTGGTAATCCTCGCCTCGCCGGCCTCGCGGCCGGTGCGTCTCTCATATTTATCCTGCTGATATTGATCTTCGTGGTTCCGCCCCTGGTCCGGGGAGCAAGCCGCGAGGCTTCGCAGCTTAATCTGCCGTTCGAACTTACGACCGGGGGTGCGATAATGCTCGTGCTTGTGGCGATCGTCGGTTTTTCGGCGTGGAACACGGCGAACAATCTACTCTTTCTGGTTCTCTCCTTCATGACGGCGGCGATGATCGTCGGTTTTATCGCCGGCGGTGTTTGTCTCAATAAGCTCGAGGTTAAGATGCGTTTCCCTGAAACCATCTTCGCCGGTGAAGAAGCTCCGATACTGGTCAATCTTTCGAATAAGAAAAGACTATTCCCGAGTTACTCTGTCGTAGCGGAGGTCCGCGGAACTGAGCGGGCCGAATCTATTGCGGCTGAAGATATTCGTAGCCTCCTCCCGGGCTTCATCGCTCGTCGACTCGTTAAAGCTCCCATCATCAGACGCACGCTCGATTATTTCGTCCACGTCCCACGGAATAGCGAACGCGAGTCAAAGTCTCTTCATGTCTTCGAAAGACGCGGCAGGTTCCTGATAAAAAACTTCGAGCTATCAACGAAATTCCCGTTCGGGTTCTTTCGACATCGGCGACGCCTGCCCGCCAAAGAAACTGAGTTGCTTGTATTTCCGGCGCTGGTTCCCCTCGACAACCAAGTCGATGCTCTTCAGATCGAAAGCGGGGCCGTTCCATCGAACCGGCGCGGATCCGGCCAGGACTTGCTCGCGCTTCGCGATTACCAGCCGAACGACGACCTGCGGCGGATCGATTGGAAGGCAACCGCACGTACCAGGCATTTGACCGTCCGCGAGTTTCTGGCAGAGGACGATACAAAGGTGACGATAATTCTTGATACCAGAGTTCCCGACGAAGGAGAGCACCGGCGGACGCTTCGCGAGAAGCTCGATTCGGAGCAATCCGGCGAGAATCCTGTCGTGTCCCCGCGGCTCGAACGCGGCGTCAGTATCGCTGCGTCATTGATGGCCCACTTTACCGAAGAGCAGGCGGACATCAGGCTTATCGTCGACGACCAGATCGGGGAATTCGATATCGGTACCCGGCATCTCCACGACGGTCTGAAACGGCTTGCCGTTATCGAGCCGATCGAGACGGCAAATGCTGAGATCTCATCGTTGTTTACTGCGATTCCAGATCTGCTCCCGGAAACTGAAACTGGCTATAATTTCCTGATCACAGCCAGGCCGGCGGAGGCAATCCCGCCTGAGATCCTGCAAAAGTCCCGGCTCATCCGCCTCTGACTCGATTTCCTGTCATAAAATCCGTATCGGTGGTGTATTTTATTTGAAAAGCATTAGATCAATGCTGACGATGAGCAAATCGACGGAAATATTCGTGGACTCGATGTCCGAACAAACAGCGTCCGCTGCAGCGAAAGAAACGATCGGGTTTGATGAGGCGTTTACTCTCCATCATCGGACCGTCTTTCGAACGGCGCGGTCGGTTGTACATGATGCGGGCCTCGCCGAGGATGTGACCCAGGAAGTCTTCATCCGGCTGTATAAGCATATGGATTCGCTGCCAGATCTTGAGATGCTGCGTCCGTGGCTTATCCGTGTAGCGATAAACGTAGCGAGGAACACGCTCAGAGGCAATATAAGGGCGAACACGCGTGACGAAAACTACGTCAAAGAGACAGTAGACAACGGCACATTTTCGGTGGAATCCGAATACGAGCAACAAAGGGAAGTGAGCGACATCAACAGGGCACTGAGTAAAGTGAAAGAACCTCTAAGGAGCTGCCTCGTTTTAAAGCAGCAGGGGCTGTCGTACCGCGAGATCGC
>JBKJOR010000292.1:0-4931 GCA_046595575.1 Pyrinomonadaceae bacterium
CTTTTTGGGCCGACCCGCCTGGGTGTGCCGTCGGTGAACCGAGACATAGTTACCGCGGCGAGAAAAAGTTTCCGCTGATTATCCAAAACATCCACCGATACTTTCTCTATCTCGCGCTTATCTTCGTCATCATCCTCGCGTACGACGCGTACGAAGCGTTTCATTTTTCAGATGGATTCGGCGTCGGGGTGGGGTCGATCATTCTCGTAATGAACGTGATCCTACTCGGCAGCTACACGCTTGGCTGCCATTCGCTACGGCATCTCGTCGGGGGTAGAAACGATACGCTTTCGAACAAACCTGTGCAGCACACCTTGTGGCGCTGGGTCAGTGCATTAAACGCTCGACATATGATGTTCGCCTGGTTCAGTTTGTTCTGGGTTGGCTTCAGCGACTTTTATGTCCGTATGTGCTCGATGGGAATATTCACTGACTATAGAATTTTTTGAACTGTTGCCACAGAGGACACAGAGATTTGTGTTCGGGTTTCCTTCGTGTGATTTGGTGTGAGTTCGTGGTTCCAGCTCTCAAGAAGTGAAACCACGAACCCACACCAAATCACACGAACAAGAAAAGAATCGCTGTGTGCTCTGCGGCTGAATCTTCTTAATGACTGAATACCAAACATACGAACACGACGTTATCGTCATCGGTGCGGGTGGTGCGGGGCTTCGCGCTGCGATCGAGGCATCGGCTGCGGGCGTCAGCGTTGGGCTGATCTGCAAATCACTACTTGGCAAAGCGCACACGGTTATGGCCGAGGGCGGAATGGCGGCAGCGATGGGCAACGTCGACGATCGAGATAATTGGAAAGTCCATTTTTCCGACACGATGCGCGGTGGCCAGTATATAAACAACTGGCGGATGGCGGAGCTGCACGCCAAGGAAGCTCCGGATCGCGTCCGCGAACTCGAAGCGTGGGGCGCAGTTTTCGATCGAACAAAAGACGGTAAAATTCTACAACGCAACTTCGGCGGTCATCGCTATCCGCGTCTCGCGCACGTTGGCGATCGAACGGGGCTCGAACTGATCCGCACGCTTCAAGATCACGGCATTCACCAAGGTATCAAGGTCTACATGGAAGTGACGGTGATCTCGCTGCTCAAAGACGGAGACCGCGTCGTCGGATGCTTCGCATACGAGCGTGAGCACGGACGGTTTCGTGTGTTCAAGGCGAAGGCAGTAATACTTGCTACCGGCGGCGTCGGTCGCGCATACAAGATCACATCAAATTCATGGGAGGGAACGGGCGACGGACATGCTCTCGCATATCACGCCGGGGCGGAGCTCATCGACATGGAGTTCATCCAGTTTCACCCGACCGGAATGGTCTGGCCTCCGAGCGTCCGCGGTATTCTCGTGACCGAAGGTGTCCGCGGCGAAGGCGGGATATTGAAGAACAACGAAGGCAAGCGGTTCATGTTCGACGACATTCCCGACAACTACAAGGATCAGACGGCCGACACCGAGGAGGAAGGCTGGCGGTACGTGACGGGCGATAAGAATTCGCGTCGTCCGCCCGAGCTACTGACGCGCGATCACGTTGCTCGCTGCATCAATCGAGAAGTTAAGGCCGGCCGCGGTTCGCCGCACGGTGGTGTCTATCTCGACATTGCGTGGATCAAGGAGAAGATCTCGAACGCGCCGGAGCACATAAAAAAGAAATTGCCGTCGATGTATCACCAGTTCTTGCAGCTCGCGAATCTGGATATCACGACAACGCCGATGGAGGTCGGACCGACGACCCACTACATAATGGGCGGCATCCGTGTTGACGCCGACACGCAGGCGTCGACTGTTCCCGGACTGTTTGCTGCCGGCGAATGTGCTGCCGGTATCAACGGCGCGAACCGTCTGGGAGGAAATTCGCTTTCGGACCTGATCGTGTTTGGAAAACGAGCCGGCGAGTACGCCGCGCAGTTTGCAAAAGAGAACTCGCACGGCGGTGTTTCGACGGATCAGATCGAATCGGAAGCGCGGCAGGCGCTTGAGCCGTTCGAACGCGAAGCTGGCGAGAACGCTTTCATTATCCAAAACGATCTCCAGGACATGATGCAGAAGCTCGTCGGAATAGTCCGGCTCGAGGATGAAATGAAAGAGGCGGTTGACGGTCTGCAAGATCTCAAAGCCCGTGCGGCAAGTTGTGCGGTCACGGGCAACATCGACTTCAATCCCGGCTGGCACACAGCGCTTGATCTCAAAAACCTGCTGACGGTTTCCGAGGCGATCGCACTGGCGGCCCTCGAACGCAAAGAAAGCCGCGGCGGACATTTTCGTGACGACTATCCGGACAAGGATCCGGAGTTCGCGAAGTTCAATTTGTCATTGAAGCAAGACACGGACGGCCAAATGCAGATCTCACGCGTACCGATCGCAGAAATGCCAGAAGAATTAAGGACAGTTATTGAAGAGATGGGTTAGTCTTTTCGTATTTCCTCTTTTCGTGTTCTTCGTTTTGTTAGTGTGCCTTCGTGTGAGTTCGTGGTTCCAGTTTTCTTCATCCACTAATTCACACCAGACTTGCATAGCCAGCTGACGCAAACCAGCCACTCCCATGGCCGAATTGATTTTTAAGGACGAAGTTTTCGCTATCGCGGGCGCGGCGATGGATGTTTACTAGACGCTAGGGACCGGGTTTCTTGAGCCGGTCTATCACGCCGCGATGATCGTAGAATTGGGGCGCCGCCGAATTCCATTTGAATCTGAAAAGGATCTCGACCTGTTCTACAAAGATGTCAGACTCGAGAAAATGTACAGACCGGACTTCATTTGCTACAACAAAATCATTGTGGAGCTTAAAGTCGTACCCGGTATCAGTAGCATCGAAGTGGCCCAGGTTATGAATTATATGAAAATCACAAGGAATCGGGTCGGAGTTCTATTCAACTTCGGTAGTCAATCCACTCTCGAGTGGAAACGGTATGTGATTTAAGAACTGGAACCACGAAATCACACTAAATCGCACGAAAAGATAAAAAACACGAAACAAGAGATAAATGGGTATAGCAACATTCAGGATAAGACGGGGCGGAGCGACGGGCGGGGAGATGGTTGATTACCAGACCGACGTGACCGAAGGAATGGTCGTGCTTGACGCGGTACATCAGATCCAGGCCGAGTCTGCTCCGGATCTCGCTTGCCGCTGGAACTGCAAAGCCGGCAAGTGCGGGTCGTGTTCGGCCGAGATAAACGGCAAGCCTAAACTGTTGTGCATGACCAGGCTGGATACGATTCCACTCGATGAACCTGTGACGATCGAGCCGATGCGTGCGTTCCCGCCGACCAAGGATCTGATCACTGACGTATCCTGGAATTTCGAGGTCAAAAAACGTATTAAGAAATTTAAACCTCGGCCGCCCGACGCCGAAGACGGAACGTGGCGGATGCAGCAGTCCGATGTGGACCGCGTTCAGGAATTTCGAAAATGCATCGAGTGCTTTCTCTGCCAGGATGTTTGCCATGTGCTTCGCGATCACGAGAAGCATGATCAGTTCATCGGACCGCGATTTCTGGTGTACGCCGCCGCTCTCGAGATGCATCCGCTTGATACCGAAGATCGCGTCAACGAGCTGAAGAACGAGTTCGGCATCGGTTACTGCAACATCACGAAATGTTGTACCAAAGTTTGCCCGGAACATATTACAATTACCGACAATGCGATCATTCCGTTGAAAGAGCGTGTCGTCGATGAGTTTTACGATCCGGTCGCGCGACTGGTGAAGATCTTTCGGAAAAAGTAGGACGGGCTGGTAGCCCGTCGCCGGCGGACTAACCGTCCGCCATACTTATATGTTCGAACTAAAACCTCTACATCACGAAGCGATTCCCGCGGCACTCGAAAAAGCTAACCGGTACCGGCTTCTTAACGAGCCCGGTGCGGCAGAGAGCATTTACCTCGATATTCTTGCGATCGAGCCGGATGACCAGGAGGCACTTGTTAACATTGTTCTCGCGATGAGCGACCGGTTTTCAAAAGACTACGCCGTGGGCGAAGGCCGCATCCAGGATTTTCTTTCGAAGATCGAAGGTGAATACGAACGGCATTATTACACCGCGATCGTATACGAGCGGCGAGCCAAGGCCGTGCTCGAGAAAGGCGGGATCAACGCTTACGAACTTTTCGAACAAGCAATGGAATGGTTCGAACGAGCCGAAGCGGTTCGACCCGCCGGAAACGACGACCCTATACTTCGCTGGAATGGATGTGCACGGATCATCAAAAGAAATAATCTTGCGCCCCGAGAAGTTTCTGCGAATGATTTTATTGAATAGTAGTACAGAATTTTAGCCGCGGATCAGCGCGGATGACGCGGATCAGAATCTGCTTTCTTATCCGCGTCATCCGCGCTGATCCGCGGCAAAAACATCTTGGCTAGCAGAATTCTGATCAAAGTATGACAGTGTCCCGAACTAAACTCGGCGTCGAGGCTTTACTTGACGAGAAACTTGATCTCATCCGTGGACAACGCATCGGGCTGGTCGGCAATCAGGCGTCCGTCTTACCGGACTTCCGTCACGTCGTCGACGTCTTTGCGACGCGCGACGAATTTAAGCTGACGACACTGTTCGGCCCACAGCATGGTATTCGCGGCGACGTTCAGGACAATATGATCGAGACGGGACACGCCACCGACTCTCGCACTGGGTTGCCGATCTACTCGCTTTACAGTGAAACACGCGAGCCGACTGAAGAAATGCTTGGCGAAGTCGATGCGATCGTTTTCGATATGCAGGACGTCGGCTGCAGGATCTATACCTTCGCCTACACGATGGCGAACTGCATGCGGGCGGCGAAGAAATTCGGCAAACGCGTCATCGTGTGCGATCGTCCGAACCCGATCAACGGAGTTTCTGTCGAAGGGAATGTGACCGAAAAGGAATTCACGTCGTTCGTCGGGCAATTCGAAATTCCGACGCGTCACGGCATGACG
>JBKJOR010000099.1:0-6765 GCA_046595575.1 Pyrinomonadaceae bacterium
GAGTTACTCTTTGTCATCTGGGACAAGTTCACAGAGAATGTAGAGTATTACTGAATTGTTTTCCTGATTCAAATTCGACAAAATGCCCGAAACCCGCAACTCGAAACCCGTGACCCGAAATCTTCGAACGGCCTCTATCGGTACGGGCAGTCTCGGCCGTCACCACGCCCGGAATTACGCCGAGCTCGCCCGCGACGGCCGCGTCGAGTTCGTCGCCGTCTGCGACGCGAACCCAGAAACGGCCGCTGAGGTCGCGAGGGACAATAGGTGTGATCGTTACCTAGTAGATTGGCGGGATCTGATCGGAGGAGTCGATGCGGTCTCGATCGCCACGCCAACGGATACGCATTGCGAGATCGCATGTGCGTTTCTCGAGGAGGGCGTACATGTGTTGGTCGAGAAGCCGATCGCAATTTCGCTCGAAGAAGCCGACAAGATGATTGCCGCCGCTCAGCAGTCGGGTGCAAAACTGATGGTTGGACAGCTCGAGCGTTTCAATCCGGCGATGGTAGCTCTTCGGCCCCACGTTACGAAGCCGCTCTATTTTGAGATCCATCGTGTGTCGCCTTTTCCAAATCGATCGCTGGATGTTGATGTTGTGCTCGACGTGATGATCCACGACCTCGATGCAGTCCAATGGTTAGTAGGTGATGATATAAAAGTCTCCGGGATACATGCCGTTGGTATTCCGGTGATCTCTGACAAGGTCGATGCCGCGAACGCACGGATAGAGTTTGAAAATGGCGCCGTCGCGAACATCACTGCATCGCGTATCGGCACCGAGAAGATTCGAAAGACCAGGTTCTATCAAACGAATGCGTATGTCGTACTCGATTACGGGACGAAGTTTGCGTCGCTGACGTCGCTCGATCCCAACGCTTCGCATCCGCTGCTCGGCATCTCGATAAATCAGTTGGAGATCGACGACGTCGAACCGCTTCGGGCAGAGATAAATGCGTTTCTCGATTCCATCGAGAACGATACCCCGCCTGCAGTAACTGGAGTAGATGGACGCAGAGCGCTGGCATTGGCCGTCGGTGTATTGGAAAAGATCGATGAGCACATGCGGCGGCTGAGTATTTGAGTTGGAGTGAAGCGGTGGACATTCCAAACGTAATCGTTCGACGCCGCGGAGGCCACGGCGTTGCAGGCAGGGAGGCCTGCGGTCCAGTCCTTCGGCGTCGTCGCAAGAGCAATCTGATGCATCAGAGCATTTCCAACTTCCTCCAATCCCGAATCGATGCTGGTGATTTTCCGTCAGCGGTGTATCTCGTCGCGGAGAAAGGTGAGATCAAGTTTCACGAAGCACTTGGTGACGCGGTCGTCGAGCCGGAGAGAATCGAGGCGAAGCTCGATACGATCTACGATCTGGCGAGTCTTACGAAGCCGTTGGTGACAGGGCTTCTACTTGCGAAGTCACTTGAGGGAAATGCCCGCTACTCGCTCGACACGCCCCTGTACAAACTATTTCGCCAATTAAAGAGTCAAGGGATCGGCAAGTCCACAGTGCGTGACTTGGTCAGTCACACATCGGGAGTTAGGGACTGGTTCCCGCTTTATTCGGTCTTTCATGACACTCGGTGCAATTATGCTGCAGCGGTCGCGACCGCTTTGGAACTGCCGCTTGTGTACGAGCCGCATACTAAAGTTGTTTACAGCGATCTCAACTTTATTATTCTCGGAGAATACTTGGCTAACTCGACGGGAGGCGACTTGCGAATCTTGAACGAAGCATTCGAGGTTGGGGTGCTCAAACCCCTTTCGTTGGCGGCGACTTACTTCCGCCCTCCGCCTAATAGCAAGCCTCGGATAGCGGCTTCGGAGTTTGGAAATCAGTACGAGCAACAAACGTGTACCGACAAGTACCCGGAAATTGGCACTCCGCACTCCGCACTCCGCACTGACGTGATTTGGGGCGAAGTCCACGACAGCAACGCGTATTTCATGGGCGGCGTCGCGGGACATGCGGGACTCTTTTCGACTGCGCAGGAAGTCTTTAAGATCGCTCAGCAGTTTCTGCCTAATTACACGCAGTTGCTACAGCCCGAAACCTGCGAACTGTTCCGAACAAACTTTACGATGGGTTTAAACGAAGCCCGTTCATTCGCGTTCCAGCTCGCCTCGACCGAAGGCTCGACGGCCGGGAACAAAATGGCTGCCGAAAGCTTCGGGCACAACGGTTTCACCGGAACGAGCGTTTGGATCGATCCGGTTAAGGAACGTATTTTCGTCCTTCTGACCAACCGAACGCACAATCACACGCTTCCTTTCGCTAATATAAATGCAGTTCGCCGTCGTTTTCACGACCTTGCTATCGATCTCCTCGACCAAAATATTTAGCAACTAAACTGCCTAAGAATCCGTCAAAAGAGAGCTTTCCCCAAAGAACTCATCTGCGCCCGGAGTTTATCTATGAAAAGGCTATTGCTAACGTTTCTTTGCTTGGGAATATTTGGTGTTTCTGCGTTTGGTCAGACGGGTCGAACCCGGCCGCGCGTCGCACCCACACCCACGCCCGATTCACCGACTTTAGGAAATGAGATCCCGGTTACGACAGACCGTCGTCCGCCGGTGTTGGGTGGCGGCAGGACGCAGACGCAGACACAGGTTCCATCGGCGACAACATCAGTTCCCGAGGAAGATCAGGTCGTGAAGATCGAAACGAACCTCGTTACGATGCCCGTCTCGGTGCTGGACCGTGACGGCCGATTCATCGGCGGTCTTCAGCAAAAAGATTTTAAGATCTTCGAGAATGGCATCGAGCAGAAAGTCGATTACTTCCAGTCGGTCGAACAGCCGTTTACGGTCGTGTTGATGATCGACGTCAGCCCTTCAACCGCGTTCCGGATCGACGAGATCCACGAGGGAGCGATTGCCTTCATCAACCAGCTTCGGCCGAACGACAAGGTAATGGTGATCGCGTTCGATGAAAGGCTCCGAGTTCTGAGTCGTCCGACAAATAATCGAGAGGTTCTTCGCGAAGCAATATACGAGGCGCAGTTTGGAGATGGTACCAGCTTGTACGACTCTGTGGATCAAGTCATCAACCAGGAACTTGTAAATATTACCGGCCGTAAAGCTGTCGTGATGTTCACGGATGGGGTTGATACAACCCCGAGACGTGCCAATTATCAAAGCACGATGGCCGATGTCGAAGAAGTCGATGCACTCTTTTATCCGATTCGTTACGGTACCGAGCGGACCTACGCCCGCGGCGGTGGCGGCGGCGGGAATGACGATGATATGGCGGGCGATTGGATGGGTATCATTCTTGGTCGACCGCAACAGCAACAGCGGAGATCGCGTCGCGGGCCGGCGGGTACGAGTCAAGAAGAATATGAAGGCGGGCTTCGTTATCTGGAAGCTCTCGCGCAGAATAGCGGCGGGCGAAAGTTCGAAGCTGACTCGCTATCGAATCTCGAAGCTGCGTTTGGCGGTATCGCTGAGGAGCTGCGGCGCCAGTATTCTCTCGGATATTATCCGGAGAAGGTCGGTACCGTAGGCGAACGGCGGCGAATCAGTGTTCGGGTGATGCGTCCGAGTGTGATCGTGAAAGCACGGAGTACCTATATTTTCGGTCAGAGCGACAAGCTGGCAGGCAGATGATCTGCGACCCAGAACGTGCAACAAAGCGGGGATTTCTCCGCTTTTCTGTTTTAAATCACGGCGTGTCAGATACATCTTTTCGCGTGGGTCAAGGCATCGTACAATCGTTTTCAAACTTGGCAGAAAATCCATGAAAGCTCTTGCCCTAATCGTCGTTGTTTTGTTGTTTGCGATCTCCGTCTCGCACGCTCAGTCGCGTCGTGTCCCGCCTGGCAGCGGCACCGATAAATCGAATAACCGTCCCGCTACTACCAAGGCGACGCCCACGCCGCCGGCAAATGAAGTACAAACAGATCCCGGAGCGGTGGAATCCGGGGAGATAGTGGAAGTCGATACGCGTCTGGTGACGATTCCCGTTCGGATCCTGGATCGTAAGAACAAGTTCATTGGCGGATTGTCGCAAGACACTTTCAAGGTATTTGAGGACGACGTAGAGCAGGAGATCGCGTATTTCACGAACGAGTCCCAACCGTTCACGGTCGCACTCGTTCTGGACATGAGCCCTTCTACAACATTCAAGATCAGTGAAATACAGTCCGCCGCCATTTCATTTATCGACCAGCTCCGGCCCGAAGACAAGGTCATGGTTATCTCGTTCGACGAGGAAGTACATATGCTTTGCGAGGCGACAAACGACCGGAACACGATACACCGGGCCATTCGTAGTACGAGGATCTCCAATGGAACGAGTCTCTACGAGGCAGTTGGAAAGACGATGAATGACCGCCTGCGTTCGATAAATGGCAGGAAGGCGATCGTGCTGTTCACCGACGGCGTAGATACGACGAGCGTGCGAGCGAACGATCTTGGTAACCTTCGGGACGCGATGGAGTTGGATTCGCTGATCTACCCGATACGCTACGACACGTTTGCTGACGTGCAGTCGATGAGGAACAAGTCGATCATCGACCTGCCGGGCCCAGGCACGGTGTCAACAACGCCGCCGACAATCCCGACAAGTGGGACGAGATACCCGACGTCGATCCCGCAAGGGCCCGTTGTTCGTACGGCAAACGATAAGGGAACGAGCGCCGAAGAATATCGCCATGCTGAGCAGTACCTGGAGAAGCTTGCGACCTTTACGGGCGGGACGATCTACGTTGCAACCACGGTAGGAAATTTGAACAAGTCTTTCACTAAGATCGCCAGTGAGCTCCGAGAATTTTATAGTCTTGGCTACTATCCGACGAGCGAAGAGGTTCCGGGTAAAACTCGTCGGATTAAGGTGAGAGTCGCACAACCGGACGTGTCGATCAGGGCACGCGACAGTTATGTTGTGCCGAAGAAGAAAAAGTTGCGTTCGTCCTAGATCTCGGTTCCGTCGGGAACGGTAGCTCCCTTTGGAACGATCACTATCCCCTCGCGAATATAAAAGCCTCCGCTCGGATCGTCATATTGATCAAGGCCTGCCGAGTTCAGCAGCTTTACATTTCTTCCGATCCGCACGTTCTTATCTATGATCGCCCGACGGATGTACGTGTTCGGCCCTATTCCCATGTACGGGACGCCACGCTCCAGGTTCGACCGCAGCTCCTCGATCGACTCGAAATAATCGGATCCCATCACGATCGCGCTCTCGAGGCGAACACCCACATCGATACGGCTTCGCAATCCTATGATCGAACTTTGTGCATGTACGCCGTTCAATATGCAGCCTTCGCTAACCATAGAATTATCAATATTGCAGTCATGTACTTTCGAAGGCGGCAGGTAACGACTACGCGTGTAGATGGGCGACTCGGTGTCGAAGAAGTTAAACTTCGGAAGCGGTGACGCGAGATCCAGGTTCGCTTCGTAGAAGGCCCGAATAGTTCCGATATCTTCCCAGTAGCCGTCGAAAAGATGAGCCTGGACGTTGTACCTGTCGATCGCCGATGGGATAACCTCGCCTCCGAAATCGACCGCCGACTCATCAGCCTGCAGCAGCTCGATCAATTTCTGATAATTGAAAACGTAGATGCCCATCGATGCAAGAAAGGGGCGGCGGAGGGCTTCATCTGCCGAAAGTCCGAAACTCGTCGTGTCGACCCGCATCGCTTCGAGTGACTCGCCTTTCGGTTTCTCTCTAAACTCCGTGATCTTACCGAGGTCGTCGGTTTTGAGCAGGCCAAAATCTTCCGCATCTGAGGGATTCGAAGGGATCACCGAAATCGTCACATCGGCATTCGTCGTGTAATGGCGTTCAAGAAACTTCCGGTAATCCATCCGGTAGAGATGATCGCCCGACAATATGAGAAGTGTCTTCACGCCCCAGTCGCGCAAGTGGGGAAGTATCTGCCGGACAGCATCGGCCGTTCCCTGAAACCAGTCAGGACTGTCCTTGCGCTGCTCGGCTGCGAGGATCTCTACGAAGCCTGACGAGAAACTCGAGAAGCGATATGTCTGCGAGATGTGGCGATTGAGGGAAGCCGAGTTGTATTGGGTCAGGACGAAGATCTGAGTGATGTTCGAGTTGATGCAGTTCGAAACAGGAACGTCGATCAGGCGATACTTTCCACCGAGCGGAACGGCCGGCTTCGAACGCTCACGTGTAAGCGGAAATAGCCGCGAGCCGGCACCGCCTCCGAGTATCACCGCCACGACATTCTCGTTTCGAGCCATAAATAAATCGAGCTGCTAGAGTGCTACGACAGGATAGCCGCAAACCGCATTCTATCTCAAGGCGAATCTTTATGGCCGGCGAGCAGGCAGGAAAGTGGTGGATCGGTTCTTTGCAGTCGCCACGCGTGGTGAACGACACTCAAATCAAAATGATACGCCCGTTCTTGCGTGTTTCCATTTGTACGACCGCCCAGACGAGGATGCCTCTTCGAACCTATTGCTAATCTAATTGGAAACTCGAAAGAAACGTAAGAGGGCGGCGATCGAAAGACCACTATAAACTAACGCAAGAGCCGTTCGGATACGATCTGCTATCGTGAACTGGCTCGCCGCCGTCCGTAAGGCATCGACTGTTTGGTTGGATGAATCCGGACTGAGCATTATGTTGAGCCGCGGATATATATAAATGAAAGTAAGCAACTCGATGCCGATCAAGATCGCAATACTAAGAAGCACCAGATTTCGAACTGACGTTAGTCGCCAACCCACGATCACGAATCCTATTCCTGAAAGCAGGCTGAGCGAGCCAAAGATCTGGAAAAAATATCCGGGATGAAG
>JBKJOR010000148.1:0-10345 GCA_046595575.1 Pyrinomonadaceae bacterium
CCGCGGAAAACGAGTAGTGCCGCGAAATTGAACGAGCACGGGCTCGTCCAGCGGATACGTGATAGCCGTCGTACGCCGCGGCACATCAAGCTGTGCAAACGCGACACCGGCAAAAGCCCCGATCAAGAAAAGTGAAACCAGCTTTCCGAAAGGTCGTGAATTTCTCATGCTTTTGATCTCCGATAAAAGGAAGCGCCTTAAGAAAGATGCCACAACATATTGAACCGTTGCAAAGTACGTCTGCTTGGACAAACCACCGGGCAAACAAGTATATTCAACCTTTCCCGACGCAGGATGAACGAATTTCGCCGCCTTCTTAAATACGTTAGGCCACATTGGCTGACCTTTGTCGCCGCCCTTGTGGCGATGATCCTGGTCGCGATTTTCGAGACCGCAACGGGTGCTTTGTTGGTTCCTATATTCGGCCAGTTCCTCCCGACCGCTGCCGGTCAGTCAGAAACTCTATTCGATCTGCATCGGTTCATACCCAAAGAACCCTGGTATCAGGCGTGGCTCGCGATATCGCTGTTGCTCCTCTCGTTTACGGTGTTCAAGGGTATTGCTGAATTCTTTTCTTCTTACCTGATGGCAAAGATCGGACAAGCCGCGGTGCTCGATCTACGCAATCAGTTGTACGATCATCTGCTCAGCCAACCGGCTTCTTTTTTTGAAAAGCATCGTACAAATTATCTTGTATCGCGGCTCGTCGTAAGCTGCTCGGCCATCGAGTACGCAGTTACCGGAAACCTCCGCGATGTCCTTCGCGAAAGTTTCATGCTTATCTTCTTCTTCTCGGCAGCATTCTATTTTAACTGGCGGTTGATGCTCGGAGCTCTGATCATCGCGCCGATCATCGCTTTCCTGACTTCTAAATTCAGCAAAGCCCTCCGCCGTCTCGCCGAGGAATCTTTCGAGGGAAACAAGCTTCTAACGGACACCGCCCAAGAAACGCTTTCGAATCAGACCATCGTAAAAGCGTACTCCGCCGAGGCCCGTGAACGGCAGCGTTTCGGTCGCGTCGCACAGATCATCGCAAAGGCTAACCGCCGGTCGGGACGCATTGCGGCGACCTCGCCTCCGACCATCGAGATAATCGGCACGATCGCGATGCTGATCCTTTTCTATTTTGGTCTTCGCGAGATAAATGCCGGGCGAATGGATGCCGCCCAGTTCTTTACATTTCTGTTCTTCTTGTTTCGAAGTTACGATCCGATGCGAAAGATCTCGCGTCAACATAACGAGATCTCGAAAGCCTTTGCCGCCGCGAAAGACGTTTGGAACATTCTCGATGAGAACGAGGTACTGCCGGAGAAAAGTGATCCCGTAAATATCAACCGACTCTCCGAAGCGATCGAACTTCGCAATGTCTCATTCAGTTACGATAACGATCCGAAGAGTATTCTCGCAGACGTTTCCCTAACGATCCCAAAAGGCTCGATGGTCGCCCTTGTCGGTGAAAGCGGCGGCGGGAAATCGAGTCTGGTCCGGTTGATCCAACGGCTCTATGATCCAACTGCGGGGTCGATCCATTGGGACGGTACCGACATTCGCGACACGAGGATCGCGGATCTTAAGAAGATGCTCGCCCTGGTCACTCAAGAGACGGTGCTCTTCAACGACACGATCAGATACAACATCTCATACGGCAAACCGGACGCGACCGACGAGGAACTCCATCACGCAGCGAGCGTCGCTTATGCGGCTGACTTCATCAATGAGATGCCGGAGAAGTTCGACACCTTGGTTGGCGAGCGGGGTGTATTTTTATCCGGCGGTCAGCGGCAGCGGGTCGCGATCGCACGTGCGGTTCTCGTTGACGCTCCGGTCCTTATTCTTGACGAAGCAACTTCGGCACTCGACGCCGAGTCGGAGCTTCTTGTTCAAAAGGCATTGGCGAATTTAATGCAGAACAGGACATCGATCGTTATCGCGCACCGTCTGTCTACGGTTCGAAAAGCGGACAAGATCGTCGTCATGGAGCGAGGAAGGATCGTTGAAACAGGCACGCATAAGGAACTGCTCGAGAGCGGTGGCAAGTACAAGCGACTCTATGAACTGCAGTTTGTCGATGAGGAAGAATATGACACTGTTACGTAAAGTCGCGATTGGTTTTGGTTTACTTGCTACTGGCGCGACAATCTGCCTTCTCACATATTCGTACTTCAGCGGTCGACCGGTACTGTACCAAACCCAATCTGTCGACACCGCTCCACTGATTTTTATTCAGAATCCGTTTCGAGATCCTTCAAGAGAGTTGGCTGCGGAGAATCTGCTCGCGCGAATGCAAGGAAAAACCGTTACTCAATCGCTTAACGAAATAAGGGATGTTCGCTTCAATAATCCTCAAGGTTATGTCGAACAAGGCGAGCTCATATCGTGGGAGATCTCAAACAGGGCCGACTCAGATACGGAATCAATATTCTATTACTTCATGTATAGGGGAAATGCGGGGGCTCCGAACTTAAGCTTTGCTACTGTGACCGTACAAAGAACCGCCCTGGGCTGGTCGGCCACCCACTATCGTGGTCTGGGAACGTCTAATAATAGCTAATATGAAATCAATGACAGGCTTCGGCCGCGGATCCGTAAACGAAGATACCTTTTCCGTCTCGATCGAGCTGAAAAGCGTTAACAATCGCTTTCTCGATGTGAGCCTTCGGCTCTCGAATGAGATGCAGTCGCTCGAGACCGAGATCAAGCGTTTGATCAGCAGCCGCCTCTCTCGCGGCCGCGTCGACGTAAATCTGCAGTACGAGCGTATTGAAACGATCAGCTATGAGCTAAACAGTCCGATGATCATCGGCTATCTCGCGGCAATGAAGAAGATGAAGGACGAGTTCGGACTCTCCGGCGAACCGGATATAAACGTCGTTGCTAAGCTGCCGAATGTAATGGTCTCGAAAAAAGACGACCTTAGCGAATCGTTCGCGTCCGGCGTCGCAACGGCTGTAGCGACCGCTCTAGAGGACCTCGAGAAAATGCGTCAGAGCGAAGGCGATCTGCTAAGCGTCGAGCTGGCGTCGCGGCTTGACGCGATCGAGCGACTTCTGCCCGCCATTGAAAGTGAAGCAGCATCTATCGGCGACGAATACCGACAGCGTCTGACAAAAAGGATCGGGGAAATGCTTGCGAAGAGTGAGTCGCAGATCGAGATCGACCAGTCCAGACTAGCCCAGGAGATCGCGTATCTTTCGGACCGCGCCGATATCTCTGAAGAGATCGCCCGGCTGAAAACACACATTGAACATTTCCGGGCAATAATGAAAGAAGATAAGGAAGTCGGAAAGCGGCTCGACTTTCTGACGCAGGAACTCAATCGCGAGGCGAATACCATCACCTCGAAGACGAACAACATGGTGGTCAAGGAAAACGCCCTCACGATAAAAAGCGAGATCGAAAAGATCCGCGAGCAGATCCAGAATGTGGAATAGATCGTTGGTTGTTAATTGTTAATCGGTAATCGGTAATCGTCACCAACGATCAACGAACTACAGTTAACGGATTACCGATTAACGATTAACGATTACCGATTACCGATTAACGATTATCGACCGAAAGATGAAAGGAAATCTCATCATAATCAGTTCGCCGTCCGGCGGCGGAAAAGGAACTCTGATCCGGGAGGTCCTCAACCGGATTCCGGGTCTCGGTTATTCTGTATCGCTCACGACGCGGGCGCCGCGAGACGGCGAGGTGAACGGCAAGGACTATAGCTTCGTGTCAAAAGACGACTTCGAAGCCTACCGGGAAAAAGGTGGTTTTCTGGAATTTGCAGAAGTGCACGGCAATTTTTACGGGACGTCCCTCGCACAGACCGAAGCACTTATCAACGCCGGAAATGATGTCGTGCTGGAGATAGACGTTCAGGGCGCTGCGTCGATTCTCGGAAAGGCCCCGGACGCGGTTAGTATTTTTATCCTTCCTCCCTCTTTTGAGGTTCTGCGAGCACGCTTAACCGGACGAGCGACAGAACCGACCGAGGGTCTTGAGCTCCGCCTCAAGAATTCGCACAGCGAAGTCCTCGAGTATTCACGCTTTCGGTATGTTGTTGTGAACGATGAGATCGCGTCCGCGTCCGGGAAACTGGCTGCCATCATTCTCGCCGAAAGACAACGGGCGCATAGACAATCCGAGAGGATTCAGGGTATTCTTGATAGCTTCGGAAAGGGCAATGTTTAGAAACCGGAGAGTTACACCTTAATATGGCTGAGAAGAAAGCAGTGATCGCGGCGGAAGAGAACGTAAATGAGGTCGAGGAAATTATCGATCCGCCTGAAATCGATTCGAAATATCGGATGATCATCCTGGCCGCCCAGCGAAGCAAACAGCTTCAGCGTGGTGCTATCTCGCGGGTCGATATAGACACTCGCAAGAGTAAGCCGACACGGGTTGCACTGAAAGAGATCGAAAACCGAAAGGTGAATTTCGAGATCCTTGACGGAAATTAATACGCGTCTATCAACTATAAAAGAGCCTCCGTCCGCACGGAGGCTTTTTGTTATCTAGTCGTTAACGCGTTTGCCGGCGTTGCTGATCGCTTCGCCAACCGAATCCACAGTGTCCGAAACACCGCGTTTGACTTTGCCCCAGGTCTCTTGACCTTCGCCGGCGGCGTTCTGGGCTTCGCCCTCAGCTTCCAGGCTTTCATTTCCGGTCACTTCCCCAACCTTGTCCTTGACCGTTCCCTTTACCTGTTCCCATTTTCCTTCCGCTTCGTCTTTATTAAAGATTGCCATTTGCTCCAACCTCCGCTAATGATTTCCAGCCGTCGTACGAATATCGAACGTCAACTGGTACTTCAGGTAGAAGCAACTTGCATTCCTACGAAGCCAAAACCAATCCCAAACTCCGCAGTCCAATTCCTAAAATCCAAAATCCCAATTCTAAAATCCAAAATGGAATCACATTCCCTTATAGTTGGGACCGCCGCCGCCTTCAGGGGTGACCCAGTTAATGATCTGGTACGGATCCGCGATATCGCAGGTTTTACAGTGGACGCAATTCGAGAAATTTACCTTCAATTCCTTTCGCCCTGTCGTCGCGTTTGCTTCCATCTCGTAAACCTGGGCAGGGCAAAAGCGTTGACACGGATTTCCGTACTCCTCGGCACACTGAGTAGCGCAGATCTCTGTATCCAATACGTGGAGATGTGAAGGCTGATCTTCGTTGTGAGCGACCGCCGCGTGATAGACATCCGTTATCTTGTCAAAGGTCAGTTCCTTGTCGATCTTGAGATCGTCATAGCGCGACCGATTCGCTAACGCCTGCGGTCCCGACTGCTTTTCCATTCGCTCATGCCCGGCAACGTGATGCTCCTTCGGCATAAAACCCCATGCGAGACCTTTGGTCAGAAACTGAAGTCCGGAGTTGATCAATGCCGACCATCTCCCGCTCTGGAACGAGGCGTGGAAATTCCTCACCGGATGAAGTTCATCGTAGATCCAGCTCAAATTCACCTTTTCGTCGTAGTGCTTGAGCGTGTTCGATGTGAAATCCTGATGCTCGAATGCTCCGACGATCGTCTCGGCCGCTAGCATCCCGGATTTCATGGCCGTGTGGATACCCTTAATCCGCTGGCCATTTAGAAACGATCCGGAATCTCCGACGATCATCACGCCGTCTGCGTACAGCTTTGGCATCGTCCAATAACCGCTCGTGTTGATGGACTTTGCCCCGTACTTTATCATCCGGCCGCCCTTCAACACTTCCGCCACCTTCGGATGGGTTTTGAATTTTTGAAATTCCATTTGCGGATCGATATTCGGATCTTTGTAATCAAGCCCGGTCACGTACCCGATGCTGATCACGTTGTTCTTCATCCCATAGATCCAACCGCCGCCGTATGTATCTGTGTCGGAAGGAAAGCCGAGCGTATGAACAACCTTGCCCTCGCTGAAATTTCCATCCGGTACTTCCCAAAGCTCTTTTACACCCAGTGAAAAAACTTGCGGATCTTTGTCCTCCATCAAGCCGAGTCGCGACATCATCTGTTTCGCTAGCGAGCCGCGTGATCCTTCACCGAGTACAGTTACCTTTGCAAGGATCTCAACGCCCGGTTCAAAGTTCGCTTTCGCCTTGCCGTCCTTACCGATTCCCTTGTCGCCAGTTCGAACGCCAAGGACCACGTTGTTCTCGTCATAGATCAGATCCGCACCAGGAAACTCGGGAAAGATATTTATCCCTGCCTCCTCACATTTTTCCCCGAGCCATTCGCACACCTTGCTCAGACTGATGATGTACTTGCCCTTGTTCTTGAGCGGCGGCGGCACTATCGGTGCATTGATCGATCGACCTTTCGTCAGATACCAGAACGCATCCTCGGTCACAACCGAATCGACCGGAAAACCCTGCTCGAGAAAGTCGGGCATAAGCTCTCGGATCGCTATCGGGTCCATCACCGCTCCCGACAGAATATGAGCTCCAACGAAGGAACCTTTCTCGATGATCGCTATCTCGATCTCGCCAATTTTCGCGCCCTTCTTGCGACCTTTGTCGACCAGCTCGTCATGGAGCTTGATCTCGTTCTTCAGATGCAGCGCCGCAGCCAGGTTCGCGGGGCCGGCCCCGACAAACAATACATCCATCTCGATCTGTTCTCGTTCAATCATATTCAAAAGTAGGACGGGCTGTTAGCCCGTCCGGTGACTCACAAAACAATAATGAGCAATCGGGCTGCTTGTCCACGTAGTATACCAAAATCACAATTTAGGACGGGCTAACAGCCCGTCCTACGCCTCCAACTGTTTCTTCAAACTCTCCGTGTACGGTGCGCGAGCGACGCCCTTCTCGGTGATGATCGCTGTCACGAGATCGTTCGGCGTGACGTCGAACGCGTAGTTGCTAACGACGGTCTCGTCAGGAGCTAGCTGAATGTCTTTAACGTGAGTGACCTCACGAATGTCACGTTCCTCGATCGGGATCTCTTCGCCGGTCGGGCAATTGAGGTCGACAGTAGAGAGCGGCGCCGCGACATAGAACGGTATGCCGTGACGTCTAGCCAGGACCGCGACCATGTACGTGCCGATCTTGTTTGCGACGTCACCGTTCGCCGCGATCCGGTCGCTACCGACGACGACGGCTTGAACGCGGCCTTTCTTCATCACGTGTCCGCTCATGCTGTCGGTGATAAGAGTGACTGGAATGTCGTCCTGCATCAGTTCCCAAGCGGTCAGCCGCGCTCCCTGCAAGTACGGCCGCGTTTCGTCGGCGATCACCGAAATATGCTTTCCCTGATCAACCGCTCCGCGAATCACTCCGAGCGCGGTTCCCCAGACACCGCCTGTGGCAAGTGCTCCGGCGTTGCAGTGCGTCAGTACAGTCGAATTATCTTCGAGCAGCTCACCGCCAAATTTTGCGATCAGTCGCTGCGATTCGATGTCCTCATCGTGAATCGCCTTTGCGTCGTCGATCAGGATCTGTTGTATCTCTGAGATCGACTTCCCTTCCGACTTCGCATTCTGGAAAGTGCGTTTCATGCGATCGATCGCCCAAAAGAGATTCACCGCAGTGGGTCGCGTCTTGCCGAGGACTTCGCCGATGTAGTCGATCTCGTCGTCGAGATCGTCGATATTCGTACCGACAAATTGCTTGGCACCTAGGGCCATTCCATAGGCTGCCGACACGCCGATAGCTGGAGCCCCGCGGACCACCATGTCTTTGATACCGGCCGCCACCTCGTTGTAAGTCCGCAGGATCAGCCACTTTTCCTCAGTCGGAAGCAGGCGCTGGTCGAGCATTCGGACACCTTCATCGCTCCATTCGACGGGTATTATGTTTAGTTTCATATGTACTGGCACTCGACATTGGTCATTCGTCATTCGTCATCGGACCGTTGACCACTGTCGAGAAACTAGAATCTTACGGAATATCCCTTCGTACCGCAAAAATGTGAACCAGATCCGCGTGCTACTAGAGTTTGCCAGCCGCAAACAGTTGCTTTATAGTTTTTTGAAACTCTATCCACCTAATGGCCGACGTTTTCACCGAATCAATGCAGCAAGCAGTTCCCGCAAAGGTTGAAAAGCCTTTTCGCCAAACCTTTTCCGAGATCCAGGGTCTGCCTGAATCGCTGTATGCTCTCGACCGGCTGTCACAGAACTATTACTGGTCGTGGCACCCTGAAGGCGTTGATCTTTTTCGAGAGCTGGATCCAGAGCTGTGGACGAAGTCGGAACAGAATCCGAGATTGCTGCTAAACAATGTCCGTCAGCTTCGTCTTTGGCAAAAGTCCGCCGACGAGGATTATGTCCGCAAGCTGAATGAGTTTGCCGACAGATTCGATACTTATGTTTCCAGCCCGGAAACCGAGCCGACGTTAGCTTACTTTTGCGCCGAATACGGCGTCCATAATTCTCTTCCTAATTATTCAGGCGGACTTGGCATCCTTGCCGGAGACCATCTGAAATCAGCCAGCGATCTTGATCTTCCGCTTGCCGCCGTCGGCCTGCTTTACCGATACGGATATTTCCGCCAGCGGATCGCACACGACGGATGGCAGGAAGAGCGATATGCGGATGTGTTCGAATCGGAGTTGGCAGTGACACCTGTTCTGGACGGCTCGGGCGAACGGATCACGGTGAGCGTCCGTATCCGAGGTCGGGAGGTTTTTGCGCAAGCGTGGCGGGCTAGCATCGGCAGGATATCGCTGTACCTTCTCGACACTAACCTTTCCGAGAACGCCGAGGTCGACCGCCTGATCACGGGCCACTTGTATGGCGGCAGTACCGAGACCCGCATCGTACAGGAAAAGGTTCTGGGCATCGGCGGTGTCCGGCTGCTCCGAAAGCTGGGGATTGCTCCATCTGTATTTCACCTTAACGAAGGTCACTCAGCCTTTTTAACCCTCGAGCTCGCACGCGAGTTCCTCGCGGTAAACCCGAATGCCTCATTCGACGACGCGGTTGAGTTGGTCAGATCGCAATGCGTTTTTACGACGCACACCCCGGTCGCGGCGGGTAACGATGCCTTTTCGACCGGCGAGCTTCGCGACTGTTTCGGCGAGGAATTCATTTCAAGCTTGAAGATCTCCGAAGACAGGTTTTTCGATTTGGGCAGAATTGATACGGGCGATGACACCGAGCCCTTCGGAATGACGCCGTTCGCGCTTAGGATGTGCCGATCGGCAAATGGCGTCAGCCAAAAGCATGGCGAAGTTTCACGCGAACTCTGGCAACGGATGTTCTCCGAAAATGTCGAGATCAATGATGTTCCCATCACCCACGTTACTAACGGTGTGCACGCTCCGACGTGGATTGCACCTGGTTATCAACATCTATTTGCGCGGGTTATTGGCGAGGATTGGCCGCGTCTGCTGCTCGATCAGAACGCTTGGACCGCGGCCGTCGAGCAGATTCCCGATGCCGAAATCTGGCAGATACATCAGCAACTCAAAAGTCTTCTCATAGCGTTCATACGCGAACGAACAAGTGCCAACGAGACCGGGAACCAGCACACCATCCACGAACATGTAGATACGGCGCACCTCTTCTCGCCGAAGACCCTGACGATCGGTTTCGCACGACGGGTCGCTGCATACAAACGCTGGAACCTGCTGCTTTCCGATGTCGACCGTCTGCTGAAATCGGTTGACGATCCAGATCGCCCTGTACAGTTTGTATTCGCTGGGAAGGCCCACCCGCAGGATCGGGTGGCGAAACAGATATTGCAGGACTTGATGAGCATCAACCGAGATTCAAATTGGCAGAGACGTGCGGTATTTATCGAGGATTACGATCAGGAGGTTGCGCGATATCTTGTCCAGGGCGTAGATGTCTGGATGAACGTACCCCGGCGCCCGTTTGAGGCTAGCGGCACGAGCGGAATGAAAGCGGCGATGAACGGAGTTCTCAATTTTTCGGTGCTGGACGGTTGGTGGATCGAAGGATACAACGGCGAGAACGGTTTCGCGATCGGAGACCTTAGTGAAGGGGACGACGAAGCCGCCGACGCTCAGGACGCCGAATCGCTTTATTCAACTTTGGAAAATCAGATCGTTCCCGCCTTTTATGATAGAGACAAAGCCGGCCTGTCTTCCGTCTGGATCGGTAAAATGAAAAACTCTATCGCGACCCTTGCTCCGCAGTTCTCCAGCGATCGAATGGTGAAGGAGTACCTGGAGAGGATATATTTGCGGCAGTAGGCGGTGGTCATTTGTCATTTGCATTTGTCATTTGTCAGACGACAGACGACAGACGAAGATTCCCAACAGAACCTAAACTCAAGCCAGAGACCAAACACACTGACCACTATTTACTAGCGAACGACCAATGACCAATGACCAATGACAAATGACAAACGACCAACGACCAACGACCAATGACAAATGACAAACGACCAATGACAAATG
>JBKJOR010000155.1:0-5170 GCA_046595575.1 Pyrinomonadaceae bacterium
CTGTAAGATCAAGACAGTCTTATGAGGAAGAGCAGGTCGATTAAATTGGCCTGCTGTTTTTGTTTTGGATCATAGTGGATCCTATAAGCACATCCCCTCGATTCTCCTTTTGTGTGATTCGAGCGGCGGGAATTTTGTGTGATTTCGTGTGAATCACGAAATCACACGAACAAAACAGACCCGACCCCTTGCCGCTACCCCCTATCGCCTGATGCCTCCTTCTCATCTGACCGACGCACGATCATTTCATAAACCAAACTGATCGGCAGACCTACGACGTTCCAGTAATCCCCTTCTATCCCCTCGATGAACAGCGCCGCCTGGGCCTGAACGGCGTACGCCCCGGCCTTGTCCAGCGGATCACCCCGTTCGACAAGAAACCCGACCTCGGCTTCGGTCATAGACGCAAACTTCACACGGGTCCGCTGCATCCCGACCTCGCATGCACCATTCTTAGAGACGGCTATACCGGTCAAAACCTCGTGCCAGTTTCCAGCCAGCATTCTGATCATTCTCCGTGCGTCCCCGTCATCAACTGGTTTCCCCATGATCTGACCATTGATGACTACGGTAGTGTCCGCAGCGAGGACGATCTCCCCCGGATGCGAGCCGGCTATTACTTGCGCTTTTTCCGAGGCGAGCCGGCAGACGTAATCGTCCGGCGATTCGCCCACTTGTTCGCTTTCATCGATGTCGGGTATAGCTTTAGTAAAGCGCCATCCGACCGCGTTCATGATCTCTGAACGTCGTGGACTGCCGGAGGCGAGTATAAGTTTTGGTAGGTTAACCATTCAAAATCCCGTGCTTAGCAAATCGAAGTTCTGTCGTTTAAGATATTAACCAATGCTCGATCTCTTTCGCACTCTTCCGGGGCTGGTAAAGGAAATTGAAGGCGCCGATATGATTCGCGAAGCCCTCGTCTTTGCGGCGTGGCGAAGGATCGCCGGCGAAGGTATCGTAGAACAGGCAGTGCCTGTAAGGCTCGAAAATTTCACCCTCTTCGTAGCGGTCGCGAATCAAACCTGGCAGTGGCATTTGAAAGATCTGGCAGGCCAACTGCTGTTCAAGCTGAACGCGGCCATTGGTTCGCCGGACGTCAATTTTATTAAGTTTGAGATCAACGAGCGGGTGGTGGCGGCTTCTCGGCTTCGACCTTCGACGTTCGACGAAGCCGAATTGCGGCGCGACGCGGAAGAGGCGATCTCACCTGAGTTGGAGAAAGCGGCGGCAAGCATCGAAGACAACGAATTGCGCCGTCAGTTTCTGCTCGCTGCGGGGAATTGCCTGGTACGAAAGTCGCGATTTGAGTCGCGGGCTTAGGCGACATCTTAAAGTTGCCCACATGGAGCGCCGCACGGAAGGCGGGTCCAAAAACTCTAAAGAATTTTATGGATGTAAAGAAAGTCGCCACGCTGGCACACCTTCAGATCACTGATGAGGAAGTCGCACTCTATACTCCTCAGATGGCGGAGATCGTAAAGTACGTCGAGCAACTGAACGCACTCGACACTGACGATATCGAACCGATGCTCGGGGGTTTGACCGACGCTGGCGAAGCGACGACGACAACACGCGAGGATGTCGTTCGCGAATCACTCGGTCAGGAGTCCGCACTGGAAGAAGCACCTTCGGCAGTCGCCGGACATTTTCAGGTACCGAAGGTTTTATGAAAGCAGTGGCCGGTGGTCAGTGGTCGGTGGTCAGTTCGTGCGGACGGTTGTTCTGCTTATTGCTTACTGCTTACTTCCTTCTGGCTTGCGGTGTCGTCAATCTGCAAGGTCCAGAGTGCGCTGAAGCCAGGACGCGGGTGCGAGAGTTTTACTCGTTTCATTTTGGCAACGACATGAAATTTTCGCCCGACAATTTGCGACTACGGGAAGAGTTTTTGACACCGGCATTTGTCGACCGGCTACGGCAGAGCGACTCGGCTTTCGATCCGTTTACCCTTACCGAAGATCATCCGAAGGCATTTCGCGTTGGCGAATGCCGATTGGTCGATCCCGGGAAACGCGTCTCATTCAACGTACTTCTCTTTTGGAAGACCGACACCGAGAGCATACAGCGGTCGATCAATGTAGACGTTTTACGTGAGAGTGGCCAATGGCTGATAGAGACGGTCGGAATCCCGAAAAGCGATTAGTATTAATTTCGAAATGGCAGAAACAGACAATATGCGGGAGCAGATCGTAAAGGCGCTCGATAACGCGGAAAACCTAAACGCCCGGCTCAACTCTTTTCTCTCGATCGAGCGCGATCACGCCGAGCAGCGCGTCTCAGAGATCGAAAACGCAAATACCGAACTTCCTTTACGCGGCCTTGGGATCGCGATCAAAGACAACATCTGTACGAAGGGACTCCAAACGACGTGCGGATCACGGATCCTGCACAACTACCGGGCCCATTATGACGCCACGGCGATCAAGCGCCTCAACGACGCCGGCGCGATCGTCATCGGCAAAACGAACATGGATGAGTTTGCGATGGGCTCGTCGAATGAAAGCTCGGCCTTCGGGCCGGTTAAGAATCCGTGGGATACAACGCGAGTTCCGGGTGGAAGCTCGGGCGGCTCCGCGGCGGCTGTCGCTTCCGGTGTGGTCCGAGCCGCCCTTGGCTCCGAAACCGGCGGTTCGGTCCGCCAGCCTGCTTCGCTGTGCGGCATCGTCGGACTTAAGCCGACATACGGACGAATCTCACGTTATGGCCTCGTCGCATTCGCGTCTTCACTCGACAATATCGGCATTTTCGGCCAGACCGTAAAAGACGCGGCGGATGTCCTCGGCGTGATCGCCGGACGGGATATGATGGATTCGACATCTGCGGATGTGCCGGTGCCTGACTATTCGGCCGGACTCGAAAGGGATATCGCCGGGAAGAAGATCGGCATCCCTCGTGAATTGTTCGGCGAGGGTCTCGCCGACGACGTCCGCAACGTGGTCGAACAGTCGATCGAGAATTTCCGTTCACTAGGCGCCGAGATCATCAACGTGGAACTTCCGTACGCGAAATACGGCATCGCTATTTACTACATAATCGCCACGGCCGAGGCGTCGTCAAATCTGGCTCGATACGACGGCGTCCGCTATGGTTTCCGTGCGGAAGAGACTGCGGCCCTCAGACAGATGTATTTCAAGACCCGTGAAGAGGGATTCGGCGCCGAGGTCAAACGCCGGATCATGCTCGGCACGTACGTCTTATCGAGCGGATATTACGACGCTTACTATTCAAAGGCACAAAAGGTTAGAGCCCTCGTGAAACGAGACTATCAAAAAGCCTTCTCCGCTTGCGATGCAATCCTCACCCCGACTTCCCCATCGGTAGCTTTCAAGCTCGGGGAAAAAAGTGACGACCCGCTTGCGATGTACCTGAACGACGTATACACCGTCTCGGCGAATCTCTCGGGAGTTCCCGCGATCAGCATCCCATCGGGACTCTCCGGCGAAGGCCTGCCCATCGGCACCCAGCTGATCGGAAACTTCTGGTCGGAAGATCTTCTTCTGAATCTTGCCTCGCGCTACGAATCGGAATTTCCATTGAACGCGCGGCCTGCCGTATTCGCCGGAAATTGATAGACCCCCTCGACCGACCTCGCCGTTCCTGTCGGACGCACCCCGAGCGATCTTCACGATCTCCCAAGCTCGACCCGCTCGCATTTGGCACGTGAAGTGGATAGCAGATGAAAAGATCAACTTGCAGGTAGGGAAGCAAAAACGCTTCTTCTCGTTTTTAACTCATCCTGCCAGTACTGCTCTCAACAAAATCCATATTGGCGAGAACTAACCCGAGGCCTGGACACAGAAGTTGGAGAGGTATCCGGCAATTTATAATGTTCACACAGTTTGGTTTGAGGGTGTAAAAAAACCCCGTCGAAGATTCGTATTAAAACCTCGATTGTGGGCCACTTCCATAACACAACTCGCGGTGTCAGAAAACTAATATTTTCTGACACCAAAGACCAAAATCTATTTACACCTCCCCGAAAAAGATTGAAGTTTTCGCCTAGGTATATCGCCCGCACTCCTATTTCTGCAAGGCCAAACCCAAGACGACTGACCATTTCTTACCGGCTGTCGACAAATATCAATACTCAAGGAAGGACAAATTCTGTAGGCAATGGCTCCCCCGGTATGTACTTCAACGTTTTGTATCCTTGGGGTCCTGTCGCATCGACGTAAACCCTTTCACCAAAACTTCCGTCAGCAATTTGCATGACGAAGTTGTAAGCGGTACGCAGTGCCCGGGACAGCATAGACGCTCTAATTTTCTTTTCTGAAAAGAAAACGTATCCGTTCTCATCAGTATTCTGCATGACATCACCGGCTTCGTAACAAGGATGAATTCCAAGCGTATAGCTATAACAGGCTTCCCTCACTAACTTGCCCCTATACGCATTTCCCTTTTCGTCGATTACGCGCAGCTTCCATTCCGGAACCAAGGTTGTGCTGTACGGGATAAGAGAAGCCGCGCTTAGCACAATTATCGAACTAAGAACAATAATCTTTGTCATAACGCTCTGCCATCAGTAGATCGTTGCGAAATCCTATCAGACGTCTTCTTCCGCTCCGGTTCCGTTACCGCCCGCTCGTATGCCGCTTGGCCATAGGTTTGGCGATATTGCGTTCTCATTCGGTCTACCATTATTTCCATTTCAGCAGTAGTTGGTTGAGGAGCTTCCCGTCCTGAGTGTTCGTTGACCTCGCTTCTCACCACTAGAATACTCCCTAACACCGCGCCCACAGGCCCGCCGAGCACCCCCCCTACAACCGCTCCCTTTGCGGCGGCGTTACCATAGCTATTAAATACCTGAAACCCTCGGTGCGCCGGTGAAACATTGTCCATGACCGTATGCATGGCTTCACCGAATTTCTCTTGGGACCTGTCAGTTCTTTCAGCCAGACTGCCAGAATCCCCCCCTTTTGGTCTTAGTATATTTTTCGCCTCGGTTAAATTATCATTAACAAACTTAAGCGCTTCATTTTTTGCCCATGCCTTTGCCTTTTCAATTCCCAATTCTTTTACTTTGCTTCCGGGGGTCATAGCATGCTGAGGAGCATTGCGCTCTAGTACAGTTCCAGGATAGTCGACCTTGTAACTGCCTTTCTCAATTGCCGTCGTGTTCATATTGTTAAATGCGGTTCTGATGATAACGGGAAATGGCCGACTGACACGCATA
>JBKJOR010000294.1:0-16415 GCA_046595575.1 Pyrinomonadaceae bacterium
TCCGGGAAATCACGATTGGTTCGACGCGAACGAAGGATTCAATGCAAATTTTCTTGATCGGGAATCCGCAGCCATCGCCCTTCGCGCTCGGCTGGCGGAAGACCTGGGCACCGACGCCGTAACGACCGGACAGTTGTTTGACGAGATAACGACAGAGGCTGCTCGTCTTCGGGAGTTTTACTCGATCAGAAACGGTCTCCAGCGAGGACCTTATTTTGAGATGCACACGCCGGGCTTCTCGCTGATCGCAATCGACACCGGGATCCTGCGAAAGCTCGACGGGCGCCAAGCTGGCTGGCTCGATGCATCGCTTACGCGCGCCGGCACGAATTACAAGATGGTGATACTCGGACATCCGTTCTTTGTCGCGGGCAAGTACGTCGGCGGTAACGATCCGGCGTTTCAGGAAATCCGCGATACGCTGCTCAGGCATTCGGTCGGCACGACACTCGCCGGCGACACACACGATTTTGAGTTCTACCGTGACGCGGAAAGCGGCATGCTCAATTTCGTGAACGGTGGCGGCGGTGCTTACTTGAGTATCGGAACGGCGTTGGCATTCCCCGAGCAACCCGATGCAGCAGACTATGCATACTATCCGCCGACCGAAGCGCTTCGAAAAAAACTCGGCGATGAAACGCCGGTGTGGAAGATGCCATTCTATTATTGGCTCGAGTGGTTCGGCGGCTACCCGTTCGACAGCGAAGTAGTGTCGGGCGCATTCGATTTCAATCACGCGCCTTTCTTTCAGAGTTTCCTCGAGGTCCGCGTTGAGCGCTCGCAGAATCGCGTAAGGCTTCTGCTGTACGGCGTCAACGGCCGTCTGCGATGGCGCGATATTCAGATTGGTGGAAACGTCCGCCCACAGGGCGCGGGCGATGATGATCTAGTGGAATTCGTCACGCCACTTGGCGAATGAGTTTTTTGAAAGCGGATCGGCGGACCTTCTAAGAAATTGAGCACAGTGTCCTTCTTTCTGATTCGTGTTTTTTCGTATGGGTTCGCGTGATTCGTGGTTTGCTTATGAAAGCCGAGCCACGAAAACGCACGAAACACTCGAACGAGCCCGTTACGCCTAAAATTGATCTTCCCTATCCGCTTTCATCCGCGTCATCTGCGGTTAATGTCCCAATCCCAATTAAGAATATTTCGCACCAAGGCATGAAAAAGGGAAGGGCCCGAGCCCTTCCCAACCGGAAATATCCGCAGCATGAACTAGAAGCTGAATTTCGCTCCGAGCCTGAATGCAGATGGATATTGAAACACCTGGCCGCTTCCGAAGAACGGATTCGGAACGTTCGGCGTACCCGCTACACCCAGCGTGATCAGTTGGGTCTGATCCAACACGAGCGCACGCTGCGTGTTTGTCACATTGAACCAGTCCGCCGTAAAGCGTAGCTGCATGCTCTCCGAGAACTTGACCGGGTAATAAACACCCAGATCAAGGTTCCAGGACGTCGGCGTTCGACTGCTGCCGATCGCGCTCGAGATGCCAGCGTTACCGTTGATCGATGTAAGATCCGGAATGATCGACGTTCCTCTCGGGTCCGCAAACCCTTCGTTATTTCCGTACACCGGATGCGGAACCAGAGCGCTGAACGGAGTACCAGACTGAATGTAGAAATTACCTGAGACGATAAGTTTCCACGGGGTCTCGTACGTACCATTGAACTTGAACTGGTGTGGGCGATCGTTCGGAAGTCGTCCGTAAGTATTCGCGAGCAGACTCGTAAGATCGAACAGCGAAGTGATGTTCGGATCCGCCTGGCCGTTGTCATTACGGAATAGACCTTCGTAGTTACCGATCAGGCTCGAAAACACATACGAAGCTTGGAAGGCGTAGTTGTCCGCGAACCTGCGGTTCATCGTTGCCTCGAGAGCTCGATAGAAACGACGGGCACGACCGAAGCACTGACCGAACTCAACGCACGCACGATATTCGGTGTTACCGAACTGGCCGCCTGCACCACCTGGGGGAATCGGCTCTCCCGGATTGAACAGAAAGTACGTGTCACCGTCGTCGAATGAACCGTCCTCGATCACTGAACCCTGTGCACGATAAATACCGCGGAGACCGACGGTCATCTTCGGCGTGACCTGATGCTCGAACCCGGCAGTAAATTCGTTGACGCTCTGAGGCTTCAGACCGCCATCGATCGGCGTCGGGTCTGCACCCAGGTTGCGGGTGTTGAAGTTGGTCGCGACTGTCGCATTCAACGGAGCGCTATATCGATTCACGTTGAAGTTCTTGTCGGTCTGGCTTCCACCGCCACCGGCGCGGACGTTAAGATCCAGCGGGATCGGAGTCTCGATAAACCGCGCATAGTTGGCGAAGACCTTGGATTTTCCTTCGCCCCACGGGTCGTATGAGAAACCGATACGCGGCTGCAGATTATCGAACCAATTATTTAGCTTGAGGTAGGAATTGCCGGCAGCATCGCGGGCCTGCTGAAAATCGAAGCGTGCTCCGATGTTGATCTGCAGGTTCTTTCGCACGCGCCAATCGTCCTGAAGATAGAAGCTCTCGACGTCCGTCTCAGTCTGGGCGTTCAACCTGAAATCTCGGACACGAGTTGTAAGTCGAACCAGCACGGGATTGTTGTTCAGTTCGTTCGCCGTCACCGCACCGACCTGGATCGATGTCGCTCCACCCGGAAGCGGTTGACCGGCTGCCTGAAGCGCTGCGAGATTTTGCGCAGCGAACGATTGCAGAACCCCTGGTCCCGCGGCGATGTTCCCGTTCAGCGGACAGACGACCGCGGTCGCGCGAACCGTGCAGACCTCAAAGTTATTGGTCACGCGGAATCCGGTAACCGTTCGGTTGTCGAGGTCCGTACCGTTATTGTTGCCGACGCCGAGCGGATTGGCGTACACGTTATTCGGCCCGGTCGACGCCTGGAAGATGTCGTACTTGTTGCGGTAAAACTCGAAGCCGTACTTCAGAGTGTGATCGTTGAAGATGTTCTGCAGACGAGCTGCCGCCTCCCAGCGGTCGCGAGCCTGCTCCTGATACAAACCGAAGCCGGCACTCTGGACAAAATTTCGCTGCAGCGTGCCGCCCGGAGCATAAGCGTAGTCGACGAAACCAGTCCTCGTGATTCCAGACACGCCGCTCTGTACTATCGGGGCGACGGTATTGTCCGGACGAAGGATCGCGAATGCGTCGGTGACAAGGGGAATATCCAGCGAGGTCGCCGGTATCACGTTGTTCTTCTGGAAGTGCATACCGAACGAGAACTCGCCGATCCAGTTCTGAGCAATATTGGAATTCAAGCGAGCGGCATAATTGTGCCCGCCGGTCTCACGCGTCCCTTGAAACGCTCCGAGGTCGACTCCGAAGCCGTTGACGACCTGTAGATTCTGGGCGTAGAGGTGTCCTTCTTCTTTGGTGAAATCACCGAATGTCGTAAAGGTCAGCGTATTATTATTATTGAGCACCCATGATAGCTTGCCCGAATAAAACGGGGTCTTGATCTTACCCTCGACTTCTTGGCGGAAGGTCTGTGTCAGGTAGTTGTTCGTGCGGAACTGCGGATTGAACGCCGCGAAGAACGTCAGCCGGTTTTTGATGATCGGTCCACCGATATCACCGCCCGCATCGACTTCTGAAAAGCCGTTCGGGGCAAGACCCGTGAACGGAAAGTTCTTCGTCTCGCGTACAAAGCTGCTCGGGTTACCGTAGGCGAAAACGTCGCCGTGAAACTCGTTGCCGCCCGACTTGGTGATCACGTTGAATACGCCGCCGGTCGACAAACCCTGATCTGCGCCGAAGGCTCCCGTTTTGATCTCAACTTCTTGGACGAATTCAAAGGGAAGGTTTGCGCCACCACCGCCAAAAGCTGGGTCGGTCGTGTTGATGCCGTCGAGAATGTAGCTGTTCTCGGGTCCTGATGAACCCGCTACCGACGGGTCTCTCTCACGACCCGAAGCGTCACGAAGGCCAGACCGAGCCACCGTCGGAGCGATCGTATAGAGGCCCTGGACTGTTCTGGTCGTCGGTATATTTGAAAAGAACTCAGTCGAGATATTCGAACCGGTGACGTTGGTCGTTTGATCCACCTCGGGCGTGGCGACTACATCGACGTTCACGTTCGTCCCTGCGAGCGCGAGCGTGATATTCGCTGCCGTTCCGCGAGAGAGATTGACCTCGACGTCCTCTTGCTTGTATGCGTTGAAGCCGGAGTTTGCGGCCGTCTCCAGCATGTACCGCCCCGGCGGGACGGACGAGAATCTGTATGATCCGTCCGCGTCCGATGTCGTGGTCTGCTGTCTCACGAGATTCGGGCCGCTCAACGTGATCGTAACGTTAGGAACGACCGCCCCGTTGGGGTCGGTTACGGTTCCTTCGACGGTACCGGTTGTTGTGGTCTGTGCGAATACGTCCGGCGGAGCAGAAACAAACGCCATCGTAACCGCCATCAGAGTCATGAGCATAAATTTAGCTTTCATAATAAAACTCCTATATAGCTAAAGTCGGAAGAAAGTCGTTCGACCTTCGACGGTCCTTAACGCAACGCGCATTCCCGTTTTTTGCGGCGTACGATAACGTGGCGGCCATACAAAATATTGCACGCGTCCGTCACCGGCAAAGGTCACTCACGGACAGGCCGGTGCTGACCGGCCTAAGCCCCGATACGCACGAATGGATTGAATCTATTTGTTTGGACGAGGTGATTCGAAGCAAAGCCGAAAGCTCGGATCGAAACGTAAATATATATCCAGATTTTCGGAGAGTTAAGATTTGGTAAGCAATTGAACTTCGTGTGTTTCGCGGGCTTTGTATTTAGTGTCTTCGTCGTGTCGTTTGTAGGTTTGGACTCTCTGGCATTTTCGTGTGATTGCGTGTGAGTTAGTGGGTCCATTTGTTGCCGAGTTTTGGAACCACTAACTCACACGAAACGACACGAACAAGAACCGAAAACCAAAACGAACCTAACGGGTGCGTCTCGTTGCGTTGCCGTTGAGGCACGGATGAACTGCGAAACTGCTGCAATGCAGTTCGAGATACCTATTAACGACTAGCGATCAACGACTAACGACTAACGATTAACGATTAACTATTCACTACTATCCCAAGCCCGTCACAGCGGTCTCAACGCAAATCCTGAGGCGCTTCATTTTAGCGTTCAGCGTGGTCGGTTTGATCCCGAGCATTCGCGCGGCTTCACGCTGGTTGCCTTTGCCTTTGATAAGGGCGTCGCGGATCAATGATGCCTCGAAGGCGTCGATCTCGCTATCCAGTTTTATAGGATCGCCCTTCTTTCTCGACGACGGGCCAACCACCTTTTTCAGGGAATCGACTTCGCGTAAAAATATCAGGATCAGCGATCGGAGCGCCTCGATCCTGCTTGCCGCCTGTGCTAGATCGGTGATGTCCGTCTCGATCAGCGCGTACTCAACACGTCGGCCAGCGTCGGCTCGCTCACCCGTTCTCTGTCGCGGCCCGTCACCGACAACCCGACTATTCATTCCGGTATATAACGTCATGATCGCACCTTATTAAATTGTAATGAGTTTGGATGAAAAGAAATTGAATGCGGAAGGGAAAGCAAAACCCAGTTGAGTCCGAAGGTACGTATTAATAGATATGAAATGTAGCCCATGTCCGGTACTGCTGGAATGACGCTTTCCCCTTTACATAGAATTCGCTCTTGGATAAAGAACACCGCTCGGTGATCGTTTATGACAAAAAGGTACGCCCAGTCTCTTGATTTTTTATACAAAGAGTGACACTTCGCTCATTGTGAGTGGTGAACGGCGAACGGTGGGTGGTGACTCGTGAGCGAGTTCCCGTAAACACCGAAAGATAAAGGTCAACAAAAGCGCCAGGCGGTAACGTGTAATTTAGTGACCCGTCTCGATTCGGCCGCAAATCGCTTGCGATCGCGAACCGAAAGCGAGAAAACGAGTCCGACGAAGCCTGATGCGAGCCCTAATCACCTTGGATTTATGTCGATATTTACCTAAACTCTTCTCTGGCGAATAATCTGGCACCCCGGGCGATGACATTCGACGCCCTGAAACTATTACTGGAATTGCAGAGGGCGCGGCTTACATTTCGATTCATTGGCTGGGTCGATAAGGCTCGATCTTCGCTGGCTCAGGCGTTTTGCGAACACGTCGATTCACAGTTGCGAAAAATGATTAGTGGGGAGACCCTCATCGTCTCAAAAAAGGTCCGCTGACCACTCCGACGTTGGCAATACTGCGGTGCAGATTTCTCAACCCGGAAAACTTAGATGAAGAAGTTTAGATCCTACGGAATCTATCTCTGTTTATTCGTGCCGCTGTTTGGCGCAGCGGCCGCGCGAGCGCAGGATGCTGTCGATAGGTCCGCGTTTCGAGAGCAGACAGAAATGAAGTGCGCGATCGATGAAATACCTTCGGGAGAGTTTCAATGGGACGGAACCATCGATCGGCACCGAAGCGTCAGTTGTCGACCGACACTAGCCGGAGAGAAGAATGCCGAAGAGTTGCGTCAAATGGATGGAAGGTCTGAGTTGGCAGGAGAACAAAAACTCGACGGACCTTTTGATGAATCTGTCCTGGTAACCGACTTTGAAAAGTTCACCACTGAGGGATCATGTATTCGATTGGGCGAAGCCGGGACCCGTCCGAGATGCCCTTTTCCAAACCGGGATGTTGGTTTCCTTCACCCGAGGCCTTTCACGGCATCGGAGGGAGCCGGGAGCGATGACGGTGAGATCAAGAGTCCACCGCGCGACAGGTTTCATTGGAAATCGGCTTTCCTTCAATCGGCCGTGATCCAGGGGCTTCAGCATGCATACGCGCTCGGGTTCCAGGAAAAGACGCGCCGTGCCCTCAAAGGACCGTTCTTCAAAGACTACATCAATTCGGTGAAGGCCTTGGCCGGATGGGATGACGGAAATCGCTTTTTTACAAACTACATTGCCCACCCGGCGCAGGGAGGCATGACAGGCTTCATATTCGTTCAGAATCACGATCGGGCAAAGCGGCAAAAGTTCGGCGAATCGAAACAGTACTGGAAAGATCGCTTAACAGCGTTCGCTTGGTCTACAGCCTGGAGCACAAATTGGGAGCTTGGGCCGATCAGTCAATCGTCGATCGGGAATCTTGGGCTCCACGGTGGCATGGCATATGTCGATCTGGTAATAACTCCGACGGTTGGCACCGGCTGGCTGGTCGGCGAAGAGGCTCTGGACCGATATGTCATCCGACACATCGAGAAGCGTAGTTTTTTGTTCAAGGTGTTTGCCCGGACGTTTCTAAATCCGATGAGGGCCGTTGCGAACACACTTCGACTTAAGGAACCTTGGTACCGCGACCGACCACCCGGGCACTAGGTTGGAATACAGATGGTGGTAGTGAGAAGTCAGAAACCGGTAGTCGCTCGGCGAGTACCGTCGCGGCAAAGCGCTTCACCTTCGCAGGGCCGACACGAGTCCTTAACGTAAATGACAGCTTCGACGGATTAGATTTCTTCGAGCACCTCCCCGCTTACGGCTTATTGCCATCTGAGTTTGACGCTTTCCCGGTCAAGCCTGCGGTCGTCGAAACGACCTTCTTAGTTCCAGCTTTAGAGGCGACCCGCCTTGTTGCCCGCTTCGGACTTGCGGACTTAGAAGTTGCACGCTTCATAGTTGCGGGCTTCGGACTTGTCGCCTTCGCAGTTGCAGACTTGGGACGCGAAGTGGCCGCCGCCGCCGTTGCCGGTTTTTCGCTCTTCTTGAGCCGCGACTCCAATTGACTGACTTTCAACTCAGCCTTAACTAATTTCTTCTTTGTTTTCGAAAGCTTAGTTTCGAGTTTCTTCTTCTTCATTTTCGACTCCTGTAATAAGAATGGGTAAAGCTTACGCCATTCTAGCGAGCGAAGTCGCTTAGAGTCATGTTAAATCTTTCGTGTTCTATTTCGTTCCCCGAATCCGGATGACGGCTCTAAAGCATATATTTTCCGCTTGAAATCCGAAATTGGCGGTGACATAGTCCGATACCGTAGATGTTGGAATTCCCGAGCAAGCTGAGCGGCTCGCATAGCTAAATTCGTCCGATCTTTCATCAAATGTGAAAAGTTGTTCTTTAGGATTGTTAATAATTCGCTGCAGCGAACGTTTATGTTTATAGATGATGATTCAATGGAGACTAACGTGAGCCTGCCCGCCGCCAACACGCTATCGATGAGCGATCTAGTAAACTCCGCAAAAAGCGCGACTGTTTCTGGGACGATCTCGGCAAACGCGCATCTCGAAGAACTCGGAGCCCTTTTTCGCGACAATTATAAAGTGATCTTCAAGGTCGCCTACCGCCTCACGGGTAGCCAGAGCGACGCGGAGGACGTTTTGCAAACGATTTTCCTGCGGCTCACTCCGAATCGGGCATTGGGCGACCTTTCGCCGAACCCGTCGGGCTACCTGTATCGTGCCGCAGTGAACGCTTCGGTTGATCTGCTAAGAAGTCGTGCACGAGCGAAATCCGTCTCTCTGGATGTCATAGACTTTGATCAAAGCTCGAAGCTCTCGGTCGCGAGTCCCGAAGACAATTTCGCGGATACGGAGCTGCGCGAGCTTATCCGTCACGCGGTGGCGAAACTCGAAGGTCGAGCCGCGACCGCCTTCGCCCTCCGCTATTTCGATGGCTACGACAATAGCCAGATCGCGCAAGTGCTAGGCACATCACAAATGGTCGTCGCGGTCACACTGCATCGAGCAAGAACCCGCCTTCGTAAAGAGATCGGGAATTATTTGGAGAAACATCATGAAGCACAGTAAACAAGAATTAGACGCGATGATAGACGGCGGTACCCGCGCGATACGCGACGAGCAGATCGAGCCATCGATCATAAATCGATCCGCAACCAGTGTATGGGAGCGCGTCATTCAGAAGATGGCCGATGAAAATTCACACTTGGAAAATATAGATATTATGAACACCGATAACACTGCAGAACATATTCGCGGATGCTCCGATTTCCAATCGCTCATTCCGGCATACATCGACGGAGAACTTTCGTCGGCTCGTAAGCTGCTCCTAGAAGACCATTCCAACGAGTGCATTCCGTGCCGGCAGGAGGTGAAAGCTCAGCGTGCCTACGCCGCTCCGCGCCACACTCGCCGGACAACGCACGGACTGCAGCGATCTACCGCAAAGCGTTCGAGCAAGTCGAACATTGCACGTTGGGCCGTTGCCGCCGGGCTCGTTGTCTGTTTCGGACTGGCAGGAATGTTTGTCTTCGAACGTCTCGACTTGTCAGGACGCACTCTCGCGGCGACGGTTGAGGATGTGAATGGCGCGGTCTATGTGGTTTCTGACGCCGATAGTCGCCAACTGGCGGCGGGTGAGCAGCTTCAGAAAGGCGAACGTGTACGTACGGCAAAGGATTCTAACGCGGTACTTCGACTCGCGGACAGTTCGACTGTTGAGATGCACGAACGCTCGGAGTTTTCGGTGAGCGAGAATAGGAGCGGGGTGACCATTCAGCTCGCACGCGGCGATGTGATCGTCGAAGCCGCCAAGCAGCATAACGGCCGGCTGTACGTACAGACGCCGGACTCGCTGGTCTCCGTCAAGGGAACTATATTCGCGGTCGAAAGTGGCACGAAAGGTTCGCGGGTTTCGGTGGTCGAAGGCGAGGTTCAGGTCAATCACGCCGGCAAAGACGAAACCTTGAAGCCGGGCGACCAGACGACGACGAGCTTCAGCCTGGACAAATCTCCGGTGCAGAAGACGGTAGCTTGGAGCCGCAACGCCGCACGCTACGCGAACCTCGTTTCAGAATTAGCGAAACTGCAACGCGACGTTAATCAAAAAGTAGCTCGTCCAGGCGTACGCTACTCGTCCAAGTTCGTCGACCTCGTACCGGAGAACACGGTGTTCTATGCCGCGTTGCCGAATTTTAGCGAAACGCTCGCCGAATCTCAGCGCATGATGCAAGAACGTGTCAGCCAGAATCCGGCGCTCGCTGAATGGTGGAAAGGTAAAAAGAACGACGGCCCCGGCTTGAATGAACAGACGCTCGCTCGCGTGCGTGAGCTTGGGTCACAACTTGGCGAAGAGATCGTCGTGAGCGGCAGGTTGGACGAGAAGGGTGAACCGAGCGGCATTCTTGTGATGGGTGAAGTGAAGGACGCAGGGAGTTTCCGCACGTACCTCGACGGGCAACTCGCTCGCTTCGCAAAAGAATCCGGCAACGCTATGAACGTCCGGGTCATAGATGATCCACTGACCGCGACATCGAAGGCCGCGGGTGCGAAAACCGTCGGGAATAATTCCGAACTGTTTGTTTGGATCCATAACGACATCTTCGCCGCATCGCCGCAGATCGAAAGTCTGCGCGGTCTTGCGACGACGCTCAATGCCGGTGGCGGTACTCGCTTCGCGGGTTCGCCGTTCCATCAGCGGATCAACGACATCTACCGCGACGGTGCCGGACTTGTGGTCGCCGCCGATCTGGAAAAGATCGTCGCCAAGGCGGTGGGCAAGGATACCGAGCCGGGAGCGGATCGCCGATTGGAAGGATTCAAACAGCTTGGCGTGATGAACTTGCGTCACTTTGTCGTCGAACAGAAGCAGGCGGGCGGGAAAACCCTGAGCCGCGCCGCGTTGACATTCAGCGAAGCTGATCGCGGTATCGCATCGTGGCTCGCCGCACCGGGTCCGATGGGTGCGTTAGACTTTATCTCGCCGAACGCGAACGTGGCGACGGCATTCGTGGTGAAAGAACCGACACTGCTGGTTGACGATCTGCTCGCTTTTCTCGAGACGGTTGAGCCGGATCTGCGACGGCAAATGCAGGAGATCGAAAAGCAACAGGGTTTCAATATTCGCAATGACTTTGCGGCCCCGCTCGGTGGCGAGTTCGCATTCGCGATCGACGGACCTATTTTGCCGACACCTTCCTGGAAAGTAGTCCTCGAAGTTTATGACCAGGCGAAACTGCAGGGAACGTTCGAGCGTGCGATCGAAAAGTTGAATCAGTTTTCGATGCTCCACGGTAAGGGCAAATTAAGTATCGAGAATTCTGCTGTGGGCGATCGCACCTACTACGCGATAAGATCTGCTGACGCCGGACTCGAAGTGCATTACACTTACGCGAACGGTTATCTCGTTGCGGCGCCGAGCCGGGCTTTGCTGGAACAGTCGATCACGAATCGCGAAGCGGGCAACACACTTGTTCGTTCCTCGAGATTCATGAGCTCGCTGCCGCAGGACGGTAACACGAACTTCTCGGCGATCTTTTATCACGATCTCGCGGCTCTTATGGGACCGCTTGCGGAAAGAATAAAGAACGCGGGCGGTGAAGCGAATATTCAGGCACTCCGTTCGATCGACGCTAACGCTCCGCCGACGCTTGCTTATGCATACGCACAGGGTGATCGCATCACGATCGCGGCGAACACCGAAGGTGGTGCGTTCGGGTTGAGTCCGGCAAGTCTGATCGGCTTACCGAACTCTTTCGAGATGCAGCATATTTTAATGAACGCAATGGGAGATAAGGACGTACACAAGAAAGAATGAAGAGAAGCGACGCAATTTAGCACGAACACCGACGGACGTTCTCTAGCGTCCGTCGGTGTTCGTATATTCGGCATCTGTCTTGAAAATCAAAACGGCCGGGGAAATAAGAACCGAAAGGGGTTATATTTTAGTTGTGCGGTTTGATTGGGATAAAAACAAAGCGGAGGGAAACCTTGCCAAACATAAGGTTTCCTTTGAAGAAGCTGCGACGGTTTTTGGCGACCCACTTTCAGATACGTTCGACGACCCGGATCACTCCGCCGAAGAGGACCGGTTTCTTATTATCGGGCATTCTGAACAAGGCAGATTGTTATTCGTTTCGCATGCGGACGACGGCGAAACCGTTCGCATTATTAGTGCCCGGGAAGCGACCCGCAGAGAGCGAGAATCGTATGAACAAGAATAAAACTGGAAATTTAGAAAACGAGATGCTCCCCGAATATGATCTCTCGAAATTGAAGGGCAAAGTCCGCGGTAAATACACTGAGCGTTACCGAGCAGGAACAAATCTGATCTTGTTAGAGTCGGACGTACAAGCAGCGTTTCCAGACGCAGAAGCCGTTAACGAAGCATTGCGAATGTTGATGAAAGTTGCTCGCCGGTAACCTCAGGAACAGGTTTGATTCTTTGCAAATCCTAGCTAGCGCGTATTCGGTTTTTGCCAGCGTCATCTCAAAGGTTGGGCGGAACAATTTGCGCTAACGAACCTCTAATCTGTATGGATGAAAGGAGTATCCAAATTTATCGCAACATTGTTCACTTTCGCTTTTAGCGGAATCTTGGCGGTGAGTTGGTTTTCTTGCCAACTAACTTTTTCGCAACAAGTTGTTAACGACAAAGCAATTCAGCAAACCAATGTTGAATCAAGGCAACCGAAAAAAGAAACAAAGCCTAAAAATGACTACGCCGACTGTTTAAATGCGAAACATCCTAAGCGCAAATATATTATTTCCGCTGGTGTTCTCAATGCTAGAGCTATTGATATTCCCAAACCCGAATATCCTGCTAAAGCCAGAGCCGAAAAGGTTGCTGGTGAGGTTAAAGTAAGCGTTGTTGTTGAGGAATCAGGAAAGGTTGTTTGGGCTCGTGTGGACAATGGACATCCGTTATTGCAAGAAGCTGTGAAAAAGGTTGTGTGTCAGGCAGTTTTTAAGCCTGCGACAATTTCAGGACATCCTTATTCTTTCAGCGGGTTGATCACTTACAGATTTGTGTCGTCGAAATAGAGTTCAATTCGTTGGACGGGCGAACCAGCGACTTTCTTAAAACCATGACAAGTGTCATCGAACTTGAACAACTGAGCGTGACGTTTGGCAAACGTCCTATCATAAGATCGCTGAACGGCGTGCTCAACGGGCGCGCGATCGGGTTGCTCGGGCCGAATGGAGCCGGCAAGACCACACTCATCCACACACTGCTCGGGTTTCATCCACCGACTTCCGGTACGGCCCGCATCTTCGGACAGGATATTACGACAGATGCAAAGCATGTGCGTGCGACCGTCGGTTACATGCCGGAGCGCGATTCGTTTATCGCCAAGATGTCGTGCGTACACTTTGTGCGTCTGATGGCGGAGCTTTCCGGTATTCCCGCAAATCACGCGCTCGAACGTGCACACGAAGCTCTCTTTTTTGTTGGCTTGGGCGAAGCTCGTTACAGACCGGTCGATAGTTACTCGCTCGGGATGAAGCAGCTTGCGAAGCTCGCTCAGGCGATAGTGCACGGACCCAAGCTGATAATCCTGGATGAACCGACGAACGGTCTTGATCCACCAACGCGCAACCGCATGATCTCGCTGATCCGTCAGATCCGCGACGGCGGCCGCGCCCGAATTCTCCTGTCGTCTCATCTATTACGCGACGTCGAAGAGTGCTGTGACGAAATTCTTGTATTGAAAGAGGGGCACATCGTCGCCAACTGCAATCTCGAAGAGGAACGCAAAGCGAACCGTAAATTTATCGAGCTCGAAACGCGCGGCGGCGACCGCGAAGCTTTTGTCGAAGCGATCGGCGATCTAGGATGCGAGTACGCTCTGTCAGGCGAGCGTCGCATCAAGTTGATCATGCAGGAGTCGGTGGAGATAAGTGATCTGTATCGTCTCGCGCTTGCACACGGTGTGCAGATCAGGCGACTCAATTTTAAACGCGATTCGCTCGAAGACATTTTCTTAAAGGCGATGGAGAACGGAAACATTACGGATGGCGTGAGCCCGGCAGCTAATACCGGAACAACGTCGACGAATGGGAGGGCGGACCATGGCGGTTTATGAGCACCTGTATGGGGCGTACGAGGGCGAGTCGCACTCAGCGTGGTCGGGCTTTCTTGTCATTCCGCGATACGCTGTGCGCGAAGTCTTCAAGTCGAAGCTGTTCACGGCATTCTTTATTCTCTGCTTTATCTACCCGCTCGTCGCGGCCATTCTGGTTTATCTGCACCACAATGTGAACGCACTCGCTTTGCTCCAGATCAACGTTCGCGAATTGCTGCCTATCGACGCTTCGTTCTTTCGAACTTTCGTCGAGGTCCAATGCACGTTCGGTTTTATCATGACGGTGCTGGTTGCTCCGCCGCTTATCTCACGCGATCTGGCAAACAACGCGTTGCCGCTTTATCTGTGTCGCCCGCTTTCCCGCGCGGAGTACGTGCTCGGCAAGATGGCTGTCGTCGTTTTCTTGCTGTCGCTGGTGACATGGATCCCGGGTTTGCTGATCTTCTTTTTCCAAGCTTCTCTCGCCGGTTTCTCGTGGCTCTGGGCGAACCTGTGGATGATCTGGGCGATATTTCTGGGGTGCATGGTTTACATCGTCTTGCTCTCTTTACTCTCGCTCGCCGTGTCGTCGATCGTAAAGTGGCGCGTGGTGGCGAGCGGTGCCTTGTTGGGGCTGTTCTTTGTGCCGAGTGCGTTCGCTGAGATAGTCAATGAACTTTTCTTGACACGTGCAGGACATTTGATCAGTTTGTCAGCGTCGATGGATAGCATTTGGCGCGGGCTGTTCGGCCTCTTCATACGACAGACCGGAGAGGTTCGCGGAAGAGTTACAAATCCGATCTACGCTGAACAGTTCTTCGACACCGCACTGCTTGAACCGCCGCTGTGGGCGTCGTGGCTAGTGATCACCCTGGTTTGTGCCGTATGTGTCTGGCTGCTCTCACGCAGGGTCCGAGCTTACGAGGTGATCAAATGACATCGGCGCCGACGTCACCATCGACTACACGATCGTCATCGGGTGCACCGCGAACCTCCGCCGGTGGAGTCGTGCTTTCATCATCCTCGAATTCAATGATCGTCTTTGAAGACGTTTCGAAGTTCTATGGCGATATCCTCGGCGTTAATCGGATTAATCTGCAGATCGCCCCTGGCATAACCAGTCTCGTCGGACCGAACGGGTCGGGCAAGACGACATTGATGAATTTGATGACTGGACTGCTCAGGCCCACGCGGGGACACATACGTGTTCTCGGCATGTCACCGGCGGAGCCGGAAGCGATCTTTCAAAAGCTCGGTTACTGTTCGCAGTTCGACTCATTTCCGCGCGGTGCGACCGCTCGCGAGTTTATCGAATTCTATCTGCGTGTCTACGGATACACGAAACAGGAAACCGCCGAGTTGACACAGCAGGCGCTCGAACGCGTGTCGATGGAGGAAGCTGCTGACCGAAAAATTTCATCGTTCAGTAAGGGAATGCGCCAGCGAGTCCGTCTCGCTCAATCGATCGCGCATAATCCATCGGTACTCGTACTGGATGAACCCTTGAACGGTCTCGATCCGATGGCGCGTGCCGAGATTATTCGCCTTTTCCGCCAGCTCGCCGACGCAGGAATGTACCTCATCATCTCGAGCCACATTCTTCACGAAGTGGATATGATGTCCGACAGCGTCGTGCTCTTGCATAACGGTTATGTCGTGGCGGAAGGCGAAGTGCACGGTGTGCGAGATGAGATCGAGGAACATCCGATTCAGATCCTGATCCGTTGCGACAGGCCGCAGACGTTGGCCGCACGGCTGTTCGAACACGAGTACGTAGTCGAAGCTCGCATCCACGACGACCGTCAAGGATTATTTGTTAAGACGCGACGACCGGACGATTTCTATTTGTTATTGAACAAGGTGATCACGGAGCAGAACCTCCAAGTCGAATCGGTCGCCCCCGTCGATGATGACCTGAATGCGGTATATCAATACCTGATCACATCCGACGGAGGGCAGGGCTGATGAACGTGTTGCAGTCTTCGGCTACGCCGCTCGGTGTGCGGAAAAGCTATGCTTTTCCGAAGGTACCCAATAAAGTCAGTCGGCTCCGCCGCTCCATACCATCGGACCGAGGGCAGGGTCATGGCAGATGTTCGACTCTTCGGCTACGCCGCTCGGTGTGCGGAAAAGCTCTGCTTTTCCGAAGGTACCCAGTAAGGTTTTGCGGCTCCGCCGCCCCCGATCTGGCGGCATAGCCGCGGAGCATTTTAGACGAGACGGCGAAGCATAGCTTAGCCGCACACCGAAGGGCGAAGCCCAGAAGGGACGGGTTTGATGGTCTAATCTCGAACCATATATATCTAAAAGCTTGACGCAATTAGAAACAAGAAGCACATGTCAGCAGAACTTAACATAGATCCCATCAACGCAATCCCGGGGCGAGCGACCTCTTGGTCCCTGTGGACGCGGCAGACTTTCGCGATCATGCGGCTTGAGATTCGGAAGAACTTTTTTAGCCGTCGTGCGTTTCTGCTCTATTTGATCGCGGGATTGCCGCTCGTCTTACTTACGATGCTCGCGCTTCTTCCGCCGCCGACAGACGACATGCAAAACTTTGGCGGATTGAGCATCATCTATGCGGCGATATACGGCGGGCTTATCCTTCGTACGCTGATCTTCTTCGGCTGCGCTTGGGTTTTTATGAATCTGTTTCGCGGCGAAGTTGTCGA
>JBKJOR010000301.1:0-8318 GCA_046595575.1 Pyrinomonadaceae bacterium
GCTGCCCTATTTACTTTCTACTCTGGCTTTTTCGCCTCTCCACTGGGCCTTACATCTATTGCTGTATTGCCGTTCGTAAATGCTACTCAGGATCAGAGCGGGGATTATCTCTCGGACGGAATTACCGAGAGCATCATAAACAATCTGTCGCGTCGTCCGGATTTGAAAGTGATGTCAAGAAGTTCCGCCTTTCGATTCCGAGAAAATCAAGGCGACACCCGGAACATTGCTTCGCAGCTTGGCGTAGACGGCGTCGTTACGGGCGACATCAACCAAGTGGAGGATAAGTTTGTTATTAATGTTCGACTAATCAACGCCGCTGACGAATCCCAGATCTGGGGTCATCAATACGTCAAAGCTTCCGCTGATATTCTTGACGTGCAGAATGATATTGCCCGCGATATCTCGCGAAATTTGGGAGCGCGGTTGTCGCCAACAGACAGAAAAACTATCGAAAACAAATATACGCACAACCCGGAAGCGTATAGAACTTACTTGAAGGGGCGTTACTTTGCCGAAAAATATACGGAAAGCGATGCCAGGAATGCTATTAAATATTTTCAGGAGGCCACTGTACTTGATCCGAATTTTGCTGCCGCTTACGCGCATCTCGCGGCCTCGTACATAGGCGTTTCAGGTTCGAAAGATTTTCCGCGCCGCGAAACTATTGTGAAAGGGCGGGAAAATGTACTGACCGCACTCTCGCTCGATGATCACTTATCGACGGCGCACGAGGTTTACGGCCATATACTATTAAGCTTTGACAATAATTTTGTCGCGGCAGAGCGCGAATTCAAACGCGCCCTAGAACTTGACCCAAACGACGCCTCCGCGCGTGAAACATACGGTGGACTGCTGGGTCTATTAGGCCGGTTCACTGAATCGTTAAAAGAAGTGCAACAGGCAGCGGAACTTAATCCGCTCTCGCCAAGCATAACCTGTTCGGTGGGTAACAGTCTTTTGTTCGCCCGACGCTATGACGAAGCCATCGAGCAATATAAAAAGGCCCTCGAACTGGATGCGAATTTCATCCCGACGCATTACGGACTTGCGGTCGCCTATGAAATGACGCGGAATTACTCCGAGAGCGTGAATGAGCGCGCAAAGATTGCTGAAATAGGTGGGGATCCAGAGGGAGCTGTTTTTATGCGAGAAAGTTTCGCTCGCGGTGGCTGGCAGGAATATCTGACCGACATGACGCAAAACGATCGCGCTCCCCGGCTACCGCCCTTCGTCACGGCGACGCTTTATATCGAACTCGGCCAAAACGAAAAGGCCATTACCCTACTTAACAGGCTCTATGGTGAGGGATCCCCATCACTTGTCAGACTTAATTCTGACCCTCGTTTCGACGTACTCCGCAGCGACCCTCGTTTCACCGATCTGTTACAGCGAATGAATTTTGAATAGAGGCGGCTCGAAGAAAGGATCTTGCTGCAGCACCGGTTGCGATACATTCACGCTCTGCGGTTGTCCGACAAAATCCAAATCGGTGACGTTATCGGATACGAGCACTGTTCGTGGTTCAAAGACGAAATTCTTATGCTCGACAGTAATGAAAACACTCTGGCCCGCAATTACCTCCTCGAACATGAAATAACCAAACGCTGCTGAACGGGCTATCCTGATCTGCCCGTCCTGAGTTTGAAGAAATAGAACTGCGTTAGAAACGGCCGCTCCGGACGAGGTCGCAACACGGCCTGAGATCGCGACTGCGGCGGCGGTCGGAACCAGCGGAACGTAGTTCCAGAAACCCGAGGTAACCGCGAACGACCCGCCAAGCAACGCGTCACCTGAGGCAGGCTGACCAAAGGTGGAGTCAAGCTCGGTACCTCCGTTCGATGCAGAAGCTCCACCACCGGCGACAACCGCTTCAGTGATCTCGAAACCGCCGCCGCTTTGTGCCGCGACTGGCGAGACGGTCATTGCAACGCCGATCGCGATAAGGAATCCAAGACACTGCATGACGCGGATGGAAGAGCACGTTATTGTTGACGTTCCATTCATGGTTTTTCTCCATTCAGGGGCAGGGTGTGATCGCCGTCGTCATCGCTCCCGTGTTGTCGATCCCGATCTTGACGCATGTCGAACCCCCGGACGATCGCAGGATCAATCCTTCGCCGGGTGTGCCGACGAGGATATTTCCGCCGGCGATCTTTAGCTTTGCAGACGGCGGTGGGGCCGGCGGAGCGGCACCGGCCCACGAAGGCCGGCTGTCGTCGATCGTATTGTTTGTGATCCGCACAGGATTTGTACCGTCGGAATTTGTTAAGTAGATCTCGAGCTCGCCGCCGTCGCGCAAAGTCGCGAACGCGATCCGCGATCCGTCCGGGCTGTAAGATGGATTCAAATCCGCCGAGCTATGATTCGTGATGTTTACCGGATTCGTGCCGTTAGAGTTCATCATGTAAATCTCCGAATTGCCGTCGCGGAACGTGCGAAACGCGATCTTCGTCCCGTCGGGTGAAAAGACCGGTTCCGTGTCGACATTTTCCTGATCGGTGAGTCGGGTCTGATTGGCACCATTGACGTCCATCACATAGATTTCAGGATTGCCGTCACGCGTCGACCGAAAAACTATCTTGCTGCCGTCAGGGCTGAACGAAGGTTCGTCATCAAAGTAGGTGTTGGTCGTCAGACGTGTCTGGTTGGTACCGTTCGAGTTCATGATATAGATCTCGTAATTTCCGTCGCGGCGTGACGCAAAGGCGATCTTGGTACCGTCAGCACTTATCGCAGGATACAGGTCCTGCAGGTTCGAGTTCGTCAAACGTATCTGCCCGCTGCCGTCTGAGTTCATAATGTAGATCTCGTCGTCCTTGTCGCGGTCCGACACGAACGCGATCTTCGTTCCGTCGCTCGACAAGGATGGATCGTAATCTGCAGCGTCGTTCGTCGTGAGCCGGAGCCGGTTCGATCCGTCAGGGTTCATGGAAAAGATCTCCAGAATGGTGGGTTCCGGTCGAGAGTCAAATACTATTTTTCCGGTGAGCGGGGTAAGTGCGAGGACACGGAATGCGTGGTAGGGCGGATCATTTGCGGGCTTCGCAAGGTGCGACCTGCCGGTGATATACCCCGTATTGCTTAAGTCATTTGCGCGGCTCGTGGCCCCGCCCAGAGTGCCGAGGTCCAGCATTTGGCCGTTCCTGTAGAGAAAGGCTCTTTCAGGTACCCCTAAGTCGGTACGGCCGACAATGTCACCATTGTTATTTATTGCCGTCGCGAAGCTCCGGGTTCCCCCCAGGGTGCCAAGGTCGATCATCTGACCCTTCCGATAAACAAATGCATGATATTCGTTATTTCCGGTGGTATCTGAGCCTCCGACGACATCACCGTTATCGTTTATGGCGGTCGCTTCACTGAAGGCTCCGCCCAGTGTTCCCATATCGGTCATTTGTCCGTTTCTGTAAACAAAAGCGTGAGCGGCGAGATCCCCGGTAATATCCGAATAGCCGATTACCTCCCCGGCGGCATTAATGCCTGTTGCCCGGCTGCTCGATCCGCCGAGAGTCCCGAGGTCGGTCATTTGTCCGTTTCTGTATAAAAACGCATGGGCATTACCGTTTGCAGTTTGCGCTTCACCCACCACGTCGCCGTTATTATTCATCGCCCTCGCCGTGCTGTTCCGTCCGCCGAGAGTTCCCAGATCGATCAGCTGGCCGTTGCTGTATAAAAAGGCATGCTGGGCGAAATCCGCGGCGTTGCGGGCGGCGCCGATCACGTCGCCGTTATCGTTGATAGCGGTGGCCGAGCTAGTTGTGCCGCCAAAAGTGCCCAGATCCGTCATCTGACCGTTTCTATGCAAGAATGCGTGTGAAACGCCTTGTGTGCTTGTACCGGCAATGTCTCCATTAGCGTTGATCCCAGCCGGAAAACTTTGCGCCGCTCCGGGGAGAGTGCCAATATCGGTCATCTGGCCATTCCTATAGAGAAATGTTCGGATCACATTGGGATTGCCAAGATAATTGTTGGTCCCCGCAACATCACCGGTTTCGTTTACATAATGCCCTTCGCTAAGCGCGCCGAGAGTTCCGAGATCCTGCATTGTGAACGTCGTGGCCGCGGAAGTTCTCAGCGACTTCGACGCCTGCGCCCGTAGCTGCCACGGTCCGTGAATGGACGACGCCATCACCAGAACGATAACTATTCGAATAACCAACCTTTTGTTCATTACAACCTCCGAATGAGTTATAAGGGATCAAGGACATGCGATCGAAGCCAAGGTAACCGCACCGGCATCGCTGATCGTAAGAAGGCGGCAGACATTGCCGTCAGGCGATTTAAAGATCACGCCGGTACCGGCGGTGTTAACTAGAACGCTTCCACCCTCGACGTGCAGCTTGGCCGCCGGTGCAGCGGTCCCGATACCGAAATTTCCCATCACCGAAGCGTTGCCTCCGACAGAAGCGTTGCCGGCGACGTTTGTCGCGTTCGCCGTCAACGTTCCGCCCACGGTTCCGTTACCGTCGATGTTGAAATTCGCACCCGTTTGCGGAGTCGTTTGGTTGAGGATGGCATTTACGGGGGGGCCTCCGGTGGAGGCTATCGTTAGCGTGCTTCCGGACGGAGTGATCGTAATATTCGACCCGGCGGCGAGCGTGATGTTGCCGCCGAGAGTGTTAATAGATTTCACGAGACCAGTGCCGGTAATGTTGATATTCCCCGGGATTTGAACCGTGTCGGCGGCGCGGCCGAGTACGAGAGTGTTGTTCGCGTTCACGACTGCCCCAGAGCCGAACGCAGAAGCGAAGGTCAGATTATTCGAACCGACATTCGCGCCCGCGCCGAAGACTGAATTGTTACTTCCAGTTGTATTGCCACCCCCGCTGGAGGAACCGAAGAACGCGTTGCTGCTGCCAATTGTATTTGCGAGACCCGCCAGGTCGCCGTAGAACGCATTATATGAACCGACGGTGTTTGCATATCCAGTACCTCCGCCCGTGAAAATATTGCTTGCGCCGGTCGTGTTCTGCCACCCGGCGTCGTTTCCGACAAAGGTGTTGCAGCATGCGGTGCTGTTCCGGCCGGCCGAGTTCCCGACGTATGTGTTCCACAATCCACTGACATTCGACATCCCGGCAGAGTGTCCGATGTACGTATTGAACTGTCCGGTCGTATTCGCCTTGCCCGCCTGGTAGCCAAGGAATGTGAGTCCGCTTGCTGTGTTGTTGAACCCTGCTTCGTACCCGACCGCGACATTTCCATTGGCGGCGGCATTTTTGGTTCCTGTCCTGCTTCCTAGGAAAGTGTTCTCGCTCCCGGTCGTATTCTCTTCCCCGGCCCCAACCCCGTAGAACGAGTTTTGACTTCCGGTGGTATTCGAGTAACCGGTGTTGCGGCCGAAGAATGAGTTAAAAAGACCGATCGTGTTGCTAAGTCCGGATTGCGCACCGAAAAACGAATTGTGGCTTCCCGTATTGTTGTAGCCCGACGCGTAACCATAGAACGCGTTGAGCGTGCCTCCAGTATTCGCAAGACCGGAGTAGGCTCCGAAGAAAGAGTTGGCGCTATTCGTACTTGCATTGCCGGCCTGATGTCCGAAGAATGCGTTACTGTTACCTGTGACGTTGGCAAAACCCGTTCCGTAACCGAAGAAATTGTTCCGCAAACCGGACGAGTTGTTTTCACCGGCGTGGGCGCCGAAGAACGCGTTCTCGTTCCCGGTATTCACCGCACCCGCGGATATTCCAAAGAAAGCGTTCTGTGATCCCGACGAGTTGAAAAGGCCGGCGGATGAACCGAAGAACGAGTTGCCGCTTCCCGAGTTAAATGCACCCGCGTTTATGCCGAAGAAACTGTTCGACGTCGCGCCTACCGCATTAACATCACCCGTCCCGAGGCCGACAGCAAGATTGTTCTGCGGACCGTTTGCGCTGATCAACCTAGCTCCGCCGAGATTGTATTGAGTCTGCGCATTAACGACGTTGTACGTCGCGGTCCCGGTGACGGTGAGATTGCCGCCGATCGACACATTGCCCCCGACGTCCTGCTGCACATATCTGCTAGCAGGCAAACCGTTAAGCTGCGTGGAGTTGGCCGCGGTGTCGGAAGCTTTACTTTTTATCGAATACGGGGCGGAGAGAATCACCTGCCGCGGATTGAGGAGAGTATACGGATCGCCGGGATTTACCTTGATTGCGATCTCGAGACTGCGCAGAGCGCCCGGGAAAACAGCCGCCCCGAAATCGAGCGACGTGTTGAAAATCCCTGATGTCACCATCAACACCTGCTCCGTGAGCGCACCGGGAATAGCGACGCCATTCTCATCGTAAAGAGCAAACCGAAAATACCTTGTGCCAGTCACCGGTGTGCCCAGCTCCGACAGACGGCCCTGGTAGGTGAATAAGCTCGTTTGTGCAAAAACCGGGAGTGCCAGGAAAAACGAACATGCCAGAGCAAGGAGGAGGATCGGTAAATTAAGTTTCTTTTTCATAATGTGAACTCCTGATATTTGCCCGCCGGTCGATCAAGCTCGAGCCTCAATCTCAATGGCTTACGGGACGAACGCATTTGGTAACGGACGGTCGCCAGTCGTGCCGAATTGAACGATCTGTGTTCCTGCTGTCGTGCGACCGATGTACCACGTTGCATTAGACGGACGGAAGACTGTTGCGTCTGTCCTGCCGTCTCCGTCATAGTCGCCCGGCGATGGAATGTCGCCATTTGTACCGAACGGGAATCCATAGAACGAGAAATTTTCACTTCGGAGAATTAGCCATTCGCCGGTCGATGGCCGCCAGATCGCGACATCGGTCTTGCCATCGCCGGTGTAGTCACCCGGCACAATTTTGTCCAAAGAGTTTCCGAACTGCATCGCCACCAAACCTGCGGTGCTTCTCTGTATCCACCATTCGCCTGGTCCCGGGCGAAAGATGCCGACATCGGCCCTTCCATCGCCGTCGTAATCCGCAGCCACGGGTTGATCGCCGTTCACGCCGAACTGCAAAATACGCGTCGGAGCTCCCGACGATTGCAGGATGAACCACGTCGCCGATGAAGGACGAAAGATGGCAGCATCGGCTTTCCCGTCTGCGTCGTAATCCGCCGGTGCGGGGATGTCGCCATTTGTTCCAAACGGAAACGCAAAGAATGAGAAGTCTTCGCTTCGCAGCACGTACCAGTTGCCATCCGATGGTCGCCAGAAAGCGACGTCAGCTTTTCCGTCACCGGTGTAATCACCCGGCACGATCTTGTCGGTAGATGCACCGAACTGGAGCGCGAAGGTGAGACCGGTCGAACTTCTATTGATCCACCATTCCGCCGCGCCGAGCGGTCGAAAGATCCCGATATCGGTTTTGCCGTCGCCGTCAAAATCGAAAAGCGCTTGACGTGGCGCAGTGGAGGCAACCGGTGCCCAGAAACCGGAAATGATTCGAAATGATCCGCTGAGAGAACTCCCACCGGCAAGAGGTTGTCCGATCGTCGAAGTCACGCCGAACGCTACGCCGGTCGACGCTCCGCCACCATTTGCGATGACGGATTGTTGGATCGCGAAGGGTCCTCCGGATTGGGCCGCAACTTCACTCGCCAGACCCGAACCGAAAAGCACCCCCAATACCAGAGCTATTTGGCAGAATATTTTCATGACTTTGCTCGGCTAAGTTGCACGGTTCCGAAATCACTTTATTGAGAAATCCGGTGACTGCTCCGGTACTGATCACGGAGCGCTGATGTAGTAACCGGACACGCTTGTCGTCGCACCTGTATGCGTGGGGTTGAACTGAACCCTAAGCTGGTAGCCCGGCCTCACATGAAGTCGCACTACCTCGGAGAAGTGCCAAACACGAAACGTCGAGTCCTCGGTCCACGTTTTCGGGGGAAGGTAGTGATACCAGGAGTTGGTTCCGTTGGGCAGCGTGGCCTCGAAATAAAGCAGCTGCAGGCCTATGATAGTCGCCAAGCGCTGGCTTGCGGTGACGTACTCGACGACAAGGATCTTTCCGGCTGGAACGGTCGCGAGCGTCCCAGACGCAGTGGCCGATGCAAAGAAAGGTTCGCGACCTGAAGTATCGGGATCGCGTATCGTGAGTGGCGACTGAACTCCAAGGGGCAAACCCACGGTTCCATTGCCGGTAAGCGGAGCCGTAGTCGCAACTGAAGATAGGCCTGCCGTCGTTTGCGTGGTTGAATCCGAAAACTTAATCCCGCCGTTCGTTACCTCGAGTTGTCCGGCAACCGTAAGTCTAGATCCCGCAACCGGTGATGTTCCGATACCAACGTTTCCGTTAGTATCGGTCTGGACAAAACGCATCGGCGGAAGGCCTCCGAGCTGTGATGAGTTGGCGGCGTTGGTCGCGTTCGCGGCATTGTCCGCCGTT
>JBKJOR010000378.1:0-4322 GCA_046595575.1 Pyrinomonadaceae bacterium
GGCGGACGCTGCGAAACCTGCCAGGGCAGCGGAACAGTGACTGTGGAGATGCAGTTTCTCGCCGACGTCGAGCTGACCTGTGAAGATTGCCGCGGCACAAGATTCCGCGACGAAATCCTCGCGATCAAATACAAGGGCAAGAACATCGACGAAGTTCTCGGCATGACTGTCCGCGAAGCCATGCTCTTCTTCAAGGATGTGAAAAAGCTAACGACGCGGCTAAAGACGCTGGACGAGGTCGGTCTCGGCTACTTACGATTGGGGCAATCCGCAACGACTCTATCCGGTGGCGAGGCTCAGCGTGTAAAGCTCGCCGCGCACCTCGCACAGAAAACACGATCGAATACCCTGTTTATATTCGACGAGCCTACGACCGGTCTGCACTTCGAAGACATCAATAAACTTCTCATGGCGTTTCGTGCGCTGATCGAGAATGGCGGCAGTGTTGTCGTGATCGAACACAATCTGGATGTGATCAAGACTGCCGATCACGTGATCGACCTTGGACCGGAAGGCGGTGTCGGCGGCGGTGAAGTCGTCGCGGTCGGTACACCCGAGCAAATAGCGAAAAGCGAAAGGTCACACACGGGAAGATATTTGAAAGACATGCTGCGTTAGAAATTAGTCGATGCACAGATCTTCTTGCTATACGGGCATTCGCCTACCTGGACCCATTCGTAGAAGTCGTTCGTGCTTCCATCGATCGCGTAGTAAACCTTTTTGATAGTCGGAAACTGCATCAACGTGGCATCGACCATCGAGAAAAATCCGCCGCCGCAGCTCGTTGTTGCATTGCCCATCTGCTGATAGACAACTTTTGTGAAATTCACGAACGCGGCACCGTTTTTCACTTTCACACTTTTGACGATTCCATTTGTCTCCGGCGGAGCGAATCCGGAGAACGATTTTGCCTCGTCCATAGTCGGACCTTTCAAAAGCTCCTCGAGAGCTGCTGACGCAACTGCGGCCGTTTTCGGGATCGTTCGAGTGACCGGATAGACCTTGTTGCAGTCGTCCCACTCGCGATCCAGCTTGTCGCTGTGGAAATAGAGTTTGATCGTCATCGTTTCCCCCTTCTGGCCGAGCGCGACGCTCGCGTAAACCGTTAGGGATAGCATGAGACAAAATAATTTCATCAGCTCCTCCTCTTTAGTTTAATCGTCTCCGAACTTTGCTCGCCACGTAGGTGCGATCTGCTCCATAACTTTGCAATCGCAATAGCCGCCGTTGTCGTTAAGCCAGGATGTGATCCTCGGAAAGTTGAGATGGTTCTCCATCATGAACCGCATCGAGTATTGGAGGCTGTGGTTGCATTCGATCTCGTAAAGCTCGTCTTCGAGAAAGTCGAGCAGCTCGCTTATAGTGTGTTGCTGAGCGGGCAGGCTATCGAGAAACGCCTGAAGCTCCTCGCCGCTTAACTGTTCGAGATTTTCGATCTCACGTTTTCTTACAACTGGCATAGGATGTATGACGGGCTGTTAGCCCGTCCGAGGCGGACTAACAGTCCGCCATACTCAAAACTCACTTTCCGAAAACCGCGACAATTCCGCCCTCGCCGCTTCTTCCCGTTCACGCTCCTTTACGCCTTCTCGGCCGTCATACTTCAAAAACCTCGGGAGAAACAACGCCGCACCGGCGACCGAGATGACGCATAATACGCCGCCCGATATCAATGCTGCCTTTACTCCGAATTTCTCCGCGACGATCCCCATCTTAGCGCTTCCGAGCATTGGGCCGGTAAGGTAGCTCATCATCTCGATGCTAGCGAGACGGCCGCGCAAGTAGTTCGGGATCGTCTGGTTCCAGATCGATCCGCGAAAAATGCCGGAGATCATATCAAAGAATCCAGCCGCCCCGAGGAACAAAAGTGCGGGCACCAAACTGTCGACGACACCAAAGCCTATTATCGCGACGCCCCAAAAGATCGCGGCCACTGTCACCATAAGGCCGTGCCGATGTATGTTCTTTGTCCAGCCCGATGTGAGGGACGCGACCAACGCACCGGCGGCGATCGAAGCGGGAAAAAACCCGACGTACTTGTCGCCGTAGATCACGGCGAGTGCAGGGTAAAGCGCCTGCGGCATTGCGAAGAACATCGCCCCGATGTCGATAAAGTATGTACCGACCAGCTCCTGACGTGAGAACGCGTAGCGCCACGCCTTCTTGATTCCCTGCCAGCTTGGCCGTTCCGCATTCTCCGGCGAGGGCACGGCACGGAGCATAAAGACGGCGATAAGCGAGGCGATAAATGTGAATAGGTCGATCGTATACGCGATCGACGCGCTGAATTGCGTCGCGATAATTCCCGCCACTGCAGGGCTGACGATTGCCCCGACGCTATACCGGATCGAGTTCAATGCCATCACCGACGACATCAGATCGGGCGGAATGATTTTCTGGATGAACGACTCGAATGCGGGTCGCTGAATCGCCGCCAGTCCGGCGTGAATAGCGACCGCAACGAAAAGGACCCAAATCCGCGGGTTCGGCAGCAGCGAATTGATAAGGAGGATCGCCGTGACGGACGTCTGCCCGATCTCGGTCAACCTCAACATCTTCCGCTTGTCGAGAAAATCCGCGAGCGCTCCGCCGACAAACGCCAGCACCACCATCGGCACAAACTCGGCGAGATAGATGTATCCGACCATCGCGCTCGATTCGGTGAGCTGATACATCTGCCACGGCACGACGATGAATGTCATCATCGAGCCGAAAAACGATACAAGCTGCCCGAAAAAGAGCAGCCGGTAATCGCGGGAAACTTTTAAGGGCGAGAGGTCGAGGAACATCAGAAGTCAGAAATCCGAAGTCAGAAGTCAGAAGTCAGAATAAGAGCATCATACGGCTCAATCTTTCTCATCATCGTGCTTTTGAAGAAACGTGTCTAGCTGGTAGCTGGCGGCGGGATTCTGACTTCTGAATTCTGACTTCTGACTTCTCCGCGCTGCCTACTTCAAATAGTCCGTCCAATGAAATAACCACGTCGCGTACATGTTCGCGACGAATGAAAATCCGTAGGCGGCCCTTTCGAGCGGCGTCAGGTTTCTCGGTGAGCTTTCGAGCATGATCACGAATAGCCATGGCAGACAAACCATTGCGTAACGATAGCCGAACTGCCACCCACCGGAGTTTCCGTGCATCCAGAGCAAAACGCAGAGAACAAGAACCGCGAGCCACGAAGCGTACTTGAGTGCCGTGTCACGGGCGCCGAAACGCAATGCGAACAACACTAACGGGCTGCTCCAGAGTATCGAGCTGCTGAACGGGTTCGGCACCAGGTAAGGAAATGTCGAACGCGTCTCCCACGGCCGCCACAGCATCTCCCACATCTGATCCGGGATATAGCGATAAGAAAAGATGCCATGGTTGTACCAAGGCTCGTTCAGAACACCAGGTATTCGCGCGTAGCCGAAATCCGTGATCGAATGAAACCGGATGTAATTATAGATTAGCGTCGTCACGCCCAGCATGAGCGGGAAGACGCAGAATTTTGCGACGCGATAAATTTGGAGGCGTGTCGGTGGCCACAGGTCAGTACCGCCTGCGTTAGTGGGTAGTGCGGCGCTTAAAGAGGAATCGCGATCGAAGGCTGTCGAGTCTCGACCACCTGCTGACCCAGGTCGTACTGACCACCTATCTCGCGACGACAGCCAAAAGAAAATCGGAGCGGTCAGCAGCACCTCAGTCCGGTTCCCAAATGCCATCGCGAAGAACAATCCAGCGATCAGCGGCCGGCGATCGTAAACAGTAAAGTAGATCGCCCCAAGCTCGCCGATCATCGCAAACCCAAGGGCGAGCTGCCATGCTCCGGCCATCGTCAGGTTCGTCCACATCCACGTCCCAAATAGAATGCCGAGCGACATGACGATGAGGCGTACGCGATCGAGGTTATAACGTCGACCGATCAAAAACAGAAACAGGCAGATCACCCCGGCAGAAAGGGCGGCGATGAACGCCGCCGGCATATCCGTGATCAGCCCCGCGACCTTGAGTAACGCAAACGGGAACATCGTCACCACGCTGCCGAGCGGGAAAACAGAGTAGTAAACTCCTTCGAATGGCACGAACTCGTTCAGCCACGCCGGCTGTTTCTCGGTGAACGCCACGCTGCCGCCGAGTATGTTCGCCGCGACACGAAACGTATAGTCGTAATAGCCTTGCGGTTTGGGATTGGAAAGGTAATAGGCGACCGCCGTTGCAAGTGTGATCACACCGTAGAGTCTGTTCGAGTATTCCGGCTGTTCGGGCGGAGCCCCTTCCTTTTTCGGCATTACGAAACAGTCTCAGACCCAACCCGATTGAGACGCGATTCTCTTCGTGCG
>JBKJOR010000045.1:0-10278 GCA_046595575.1 Pyrinomonadaceae bacterium
AAACTCGCCGTCGCGAATAACACCGCGTTCGGTGTCTCGCGAAACTTGTCGAGCAATCCGCTCTTCGACATCGAGCCCTGTACGAAGCACGGAAATCCGACGCGGGCCGAGACCAGCTCGTAAAGCGCGTTCATCGAAGCGTTGCTCGTCGCGAGTACGAACGCGCGTCCGTCCGTCACCTGCAGGATCTTTACGATCTCGCCGGCCGCGAGCTGTGTGAACTCGGGCGAACGCGGATCAGGCATCGATTTCGGCAGATATATGATCGCCTGTTTCTCGTAGTCGAACGACGATGCGGCGTGAAGCACATTTGTCTTTCCCGTATCCAGACCGAGCCGCTCGCGAACGAAATTGAACGAGCCGCCGCTAGATAATGTCGCCGATGTCAGTACGCACGTCTCGACCTTGTCGAAGAGCTTGTCGCGGAGCAGTTCCGACACATCCACCGGCGATGCTCTGAGGAACATTCCCTTACCGCGCCGCTCGAGCCAGTAGACGAAATTCTTTTCCGATTGATGGACGACGAAGTCGAGATCGGCACGAGTTTGTTTCGTGCGGCGGACCAAACTCTCAACCTCGGGGATCGTGTCGGAGAAGCGATCGATCGCGACGGTCAGGCTGCCGAGAGCGGCGTCGAGCGCCTCGTACGCTTCGCCGACTGCGGTCGGAGCCTTACTGCCCTCGCGAGTTCGATACATGAAGACATCCTCCAACAGCGGATACCGGCCATCGACACGAGCTTGCGTGAACCTTATCCAGAATTGTTCGGAGAGGCCGATTATCTTGGCGGCTATTTTCGTAAGATCGCGATTTGCGATCGCGTCGGTGATCGGAAGAGTATCTGCATCGCGGACGAGTTCATCGATCTGGAAGCTTGATATCTGGACGCCAAAGTAATCAGCGGCGATGTCCTCGATCAGATGTGCCTCGTCGAAGATGACGGATGAGTAGTCCGGGATCACCCGACCGTACTGGTTGCCGCGGACGCTGAGGTCAGCAAAAAAGAGATGATGATTGACGATGACGATATCGGCATCCTCGGCTCGCCCACGCATCCTTGTTATAAAGCATGGTTCAAAGTCCGGGCACTTTTGTCCAAGACATGTCTCCGAGCGCGCGTTGATCCGGTTCCAGAATGAGATGTCTTCGGGAAGACTGGTCAGTTCGCGACGGTCACCGACGTTGGTGACTTGTGACCAGCGCCGCACCTCGTCGAAGTGGTCCATCTCGTCGAGTCCCCCGAGGATGGGCTGGTGATCGGCCTTCGTGATCCTGTAAAGGCACGCGTAATTCGAGCGCCCTTTCATGTAGGCCGCAGTGAACTTCTTAGGCAGGATCTTCTGCAGGAACGGAATGTCCTTTTCCATTAACTGCTCCTGCAGATTCTTGGTTCCGGTCGAGATGACGACACGCTTTTTGGTGCTGAGGGCGGCTGCGATCGCAGGTATCAAATACGCGAGTGTTTTTCCGGTTCCGGTTCCTGCTTCGACGATCAGGTGGCGCTTCTCTTCAAACGCTTTCGCGATCGCTTCGGACATTTTCACCTGACCGTCACGATATTCGTAATTTTCGTGCTCACGCGCTACGAGACCGCCGGGTCCAAATACTGTTTGAAGGAGATCGTCTTGCATTTGTAATTTAATGTAAACCAAACATAATTCTTTGCATCTAAGGTAAGATTTTGTTAATACTTTGTATTCGTAATATTCGCTGATTTCTGTCTGAGAGGACGCAAATCTCCGGTCTTTACAGAATTTCCATGCTCACTTTAATGTCCGTCCGTAGATTGTAATTGTAATAATTTTCCGTGTCGATTCACCCGGTACGTCACTAATTCGAGATGCTTTACGCGCGAGATCGAACCTAAAAGCGTCACAACCCTTAACCCATCAAAGCTCTAGGAGGGCTATTAATGCAAAAGAGTGATTTTCGAGAGACCCGGCGCGGTCTTTTATTAACCTTATTTATTTTAGGGGTCGTAACGGCGCTTATCCTTGTGCCCTCACAGTTTCGTTCCGAAGCCGGAGTCGCGTCTGGGGACGGTCTTTTGGAACGGACGGCCAGCCATGAAAGTACCCTGCCGAATTACGATATTCGCGAACATAAAGGCAAGGACTCGGTGGATTTCCGCGTTGCCGCGCGTCAGGCTTCCGGTAAGGACGCCTCGGCCGTCGCCAATACGCGAGATAGTTTTGTCCAGGGTGAAAACAACCTCCGGACACGCGTTCCGAGTCTGAAGGTCGAATACAACTCCGATATCCGTATTCCCGAAGTGATCGGATCGGATGTCGCAATGGGTCGCAATTTTTTGACGGGACCATCGAACGGCAGCCGGGTGGCAGCCCTTCGCAGTTTCGTCAAAGAGAACAACGATTTGGTTGGCATTAACGACAGCCAGGCAGATACGCTTACGGTCCTCACGGATTACACGAATCCGGACGGAAATCTTTCGTTCACTCACCTTGAACAGCGAATCAACAACATCCCGGTCTTCCGAGGCGAGGTTAAGGCAGGCTTCACAAAACAGGGCGAAATAGTCCGCGTCATCAATAACCTCGCACCGGATCTGGATTACGAATCAATTTCGACAGATTTTCGAGATCCCGCCGATGCCGTCAAGGCAGCGGCAAGGCACATCAATCACGAACTTAAATCGACCGACGCAACGATAAATGCGGCGGACTCGACGGACCTGAAAGCAGTTTTCGGTTCGGGCGATTGGGCGATCACTGCCGAAAAAATGTATTTCCCGACTGAGCCCGGCGTTGCCCGAGCTGCATGGCGAGTTATGATCTGGCAGCCCGTTAGCGGTTACTACGTCATCGTTGACGCTGAAACGGGAACGATGCTGTGGCGCAAGAACGTCACGGAAGATCAAACACAGTCAGCAACTTACCAGATCTATGCTAACCCACTGGCGATGATCAACTCGGCCGATAACCCGGCTCCGATGACGCCTGGTCCGATCGATCCGACACTGGGCCAGCAAGGGGCGATCGGTAGTCGATCGAATGTTACGCTGATCGGCAACGAAGGTCCGAATTCTTTTAACAACCTCGGCTGGGTCAACGACGGATCGAATATCACGGACGGCAATGCGCTGGAAGCCGGTGTTGACCGCGTCGCCCCGAACGGCGTCGATGCGACGATGATCGGCAGTCCGAACCGAACGTTTACTTCCCTATGGAATCCGCCTCCCGGAAGTCCGGCTCCGGGTGATGCTCCTCTGACGGCAGAAGCCCAACGTGGTGCAGTGATACAGATGTTCGTGGTAATGAACCAGTATCACGACGAACTTTATCGCCTCGGCTTTACCGAACAGGCCTTTAACTTTCAGAACGATAACTTCGGGCGTGGCGGTGTTGCCAATGACCGCGTGTCGGCGGAAGGTCAGGATTCATCAGGCACCAATAATGCTAACTTCGGCACAGTCGCAGACGGAGGCCGAGGTCGCATGCAGATGTATATCTGGAGTGGGCCGACGCCCGACTATGACGGAACTACCGATGCCGAGATCATCATTCATGAAGTGACTCACGGAACGTCGGGCCGGCTGCACGGAAATGCGGCGGGATTGTCAACCAACATGGCCCGCGGAATGGGCGAGGGATGGTCTGACTTCTATGCGCACGCATTGCTTTCCGAACCCAGCGACCCGATCAACGGTATCTACACGACGGGCGGTTACGCCACGTATCTGGGCGCAGCCGGTTTCACCTCGAACTATTATCATGGGATCCGCCGATTCCCGAAGGCGGTGATGGCGTTTACCGGTGGGCCGAGCAATCGACCGCATAATCCTTTAACCTTCGCTGATCTGAACGCCGGCTGCGTGTTGACGGATGGAGCTTATCCCCGCGGACCATTCGGCGTGTCGCAGTGCGACGCGGTGCACAATGCGGGGGAGATCTGGAGCAGTGCTTTGTGGGAAGTGCGGGCCAAATACATTCAACGCTTGACCTGGGCAGTCGGCAACCGGCGAATACTCCAGCATGTCACGGATGGCATGAAGCTGGCACCGTTCGGTCCGACGTTCCTGCAGGAACGCGATGCGATCATTGCGGGCGCACTTGCGACCGGTACCGCGGCTGACGTCGCGGATCTGTGGGCTGGCTTTGCGATTCGCGGCATGGGCTTCAGCTCGCAGGTTACTTCGCCCGGCACTCCGGCCGTTGTCGTCGAAGCATTTGATCTGCCGAATTTACTGCAGACGCCGACCTTCTCGGTCAGTGACGCGAGCGGTGATAACGATGGCTTCCCCGAACCTGGCGAAACCGTGACGCTTACCATTCCGCTTACGAACAATACGGGAACTACTGCGACCGGCGTCACGCTGCAGGTCGTCGGTGGCGGCCTCGCGAATTATGGAACGATCAATAGCGGTCAGACGGTTAATCAGCAGATAAGTTATTCAATTTCTCCAGCCGCAGCATGTGGCAGCATTCTGGCTCTGAACTTCAACGTCAATAGCAGTCTTGGCGCGACGAGTATGGCAAGGACCATAATTCTCGGCTCGCCGAATGTTACGTTCACCGAAAACTTCGATGGTGTGGCGGCCCCTGGATTTCCCGCAGGCTGGACCACGGCTGTAGAAGCAGGCGGTATTTCTTTCGTCAATTCGACGACGACCCCTGATTCAGCTCCGAACGCGGCCTTTGCCCTCGATCCGTTAACGGTCGGCGGCGCGACAAGTCTGACTTCGCCTTCGATTCCGATCACAGCTCAAGCGTCTACGGTTACTTTCCGTAACAACTACAATACTGAGGCCGGATGGGATGGCGGGGTTCTTGAGATCAGCATCGGTGCTGGTGGATTCACCGACATCGTCGCGGCGGGCGGTTCATTTATCACCGGTGACTACAATGGCACGCTCGGTGTGGGAGCCAATAATCCTCTGGCAAGTCGACGTGCGTGGAACGGCAATTCCGCCGGTTACGTCACGACAAAAGCGTCTCTTCCGGCTTCTGCTGCCGGCCAGAACGTACGACTTCGATGGAGATTCGGTGCGGACGACAACACGGCGGCGGTCGGTTGGTTTGTTGACACGGTAAGTGTTGTCGGCAACTACGCGTGCTCAGTCGCAACCGTGAGATCGCGGGCTGACTTCGACGGAGATGGAAAGACCGATCTATCGGTATTCCGTCCGTCAGAGGGCAACTGGTACCTGAACCGTTCGACGAGTGGATTCACAGTCGTTAACTGGGGATTGTCTGCGGACATTCAAACACCGGGCGACTTTGACGGCGACAACAAAGCCGATACGGCGATATTCCGACCGTCGACCGGCACCTGGTGGATCCTCCGCTCCTCTGGCGGGGTCTCTGCGACGGGGTTTGGACTTTCAGGCGATCTTCCGGTTGTTGGTGACTATGACGGAAATGGCACGTCGGACATTGCCCTGTTCCGGCCATCGAACAACACGTGGTATATCCAGCTTACCGGCGGTGGAACATTGACGGCGACTTTTGGAGCGGCCGGTGACCTCCCTGCTCGCGGCGACTACAACGGTGACGGATCGACGGATATCGCGGTCTTTCGTCCGTCCACGGGAGCCTGGTGGATCGCTAGTAGCGGCGGTGGTGTCTCGAGCACGACCTTCGGCCTCTCGACCGATAAACCGGTTCCGGCTGACTATGACGGCGATAACAAAGACGACATTGCGGTGTATCGCCCGTCGACAGGAACCTGGTATATCCTTAGGAGCACTAACGGTGCGGTCGACATCATTACGTTCGGTATCTCAACGGACATTCCGGTACCTGGCGACTACGACGGGGACGGAAAAGACGACCAGGCGATCTATCGCGATGGAACCTGGTGGCTCAACCGTTCGACGGGCGGCGTGATAGCGTCGACCTTCGGCTTATCGACAGATATACCGACACCCGCGAAGTACATTCCCTAAGTGACCCGCGCTGGATAGGGTGAGATCTTCGGGTCTCACCAAATATTCACATCTCAAGTGGTCGTCCTGTATTTTACGGGGCGGCCTTTTTTATTGTCAGGCGCCGGAAACGATCAAATATGGTCGCGAAAGAGGTTGGCGTCTAAGCGAATAATTTCCGATGGACATAGCCGAGCCAGCGTATCAAGGAACGTTGACGACGCCCGACTTTTCTGTTACTAATTATCTACATTTTCCATACCGGAAGGTTTTCAAGTACGAGCCTTCCAGCAGTAGAGTCACCAAATTCATACAATTAACAGTAATGCCGACTTCCATTCGGCGTGGTACGCACTGATTTATTTGCACGTCCTTTTTATAAACGCCTGACACTCACGTCCTTATTCTTAAGGTAATTGAAATGCTGCCTGCCGTGGCAGTGCCATTTTCCGGTTTAAGCTTTTAGGAGGGCTTTTAAATGCAGAACAGTTCATTTCGGGAGAACCGGCTAGGTCTTCTGATAACTTTGTTTAGTTTGGGTTTGGTGACAACACTCATCTTGATCCCATCCCAGTTCCGCTCTGAAGCGGGTAATAGCGGCGAAGGCCTTTATACCCGGACCGTCAGTTCGGAGCCCACCCTTCCCAATTACGATATTCGCACTGAGAAAGGCGAAGAGATCGAATCATTCTTATCCTCAGCACGTCAGAATGTTGCGAAAGACGCGTCTGCTATTGCAGACGTACGCGAATCATTCGTGCGGGGTGAAGATTCACTTCGAACCCGACTCCCTCATGTTAAGTTCGAATATAACGACACACTTCGACGGCCTGAGGTTGTAACTCCCGATGTGTGGAAAGACCAGATCGAGTTTTTAAGCTCACCTTCGTCCGCAAAGCGATCTGACATTCTTCGTAACTTTGTTCGTGAGAACAATGAACTGATCGGCGTTAATGACGAACAGGCAAATGCGCTGAAAGTAACGGCAGATTATACAAACCCGAACGGCTATATGTCGTTTGCTCACCTCGAGCAGGTAATCAATGAGGTCCCCGTTTTCGCCGGCGAAGTAAAAGCTGGGTTTACCAAAGACGGTCGGATAATTCGCGTGATCAACAACCTCGCACCGGGTCTGGATTACGAATCGCTGAGAAGTGACTTCCGCAATCCGACGGATGCGGTAAAAGCAGCTTTTCGCCACGTTAATGGAAGTCCTAAAGAAACTGATCTGACAGTTAACGGCGAGACTTCGAATAATCTGAAAACTGTATTTGGGACCGGTGACTGGGCGACCACGGCCGAGAAGATGTACTTTCCGACCGAGCCTGGAGTTGCGGTGCCCGCATGGCGAGTAACTATCTGGCAGCCCGTCAACGCATTCTACGTGATCGTCGATGCCGAAACCGGCACGATGCTTTGGCGTAAGAACCTTAGTGAAGACCAGACCCAGTCTGCGACTTACAACGTTTACAATAATTCAAATTCATACGTCGGGGCGGCGGACAATCCGGCTCCGTTATCACCGGGACCGACCGGACCGACCATCACCACACAGGGTGCTCTTGCGACCAGAACTAACGTGTCTTTGATCGGTAATGAAGCGCCAACCGCCTTCAACAACAATGGATGGATGACTGACGGTACAAACTTCACCGACGGGAACTCGGTCGAAGCCGGTATCGACCGCATCGCACCGAACGGTGTTGACGCGCCAGCAGTGGGCGATACCGCTTGTCCGGGTGCCGGTTGCCGCGTGTTTAGCTCGACGTGGAACCCGCCGCCTGGGCTTCCGACACCAGGTGACGATCCGCTGACGCCCCAAGCCCAACGGGGTGCGGTTATTCAAATGTTCTATGTCATGAACCGCTGGCACGCCAGCATGTACCAGCTCGGATTCACCGAACAGGCACGCAACTTCCAAGCGAGCAACTTCGGTCGCGGCGGCTCCGAAGTTGATCGTGTTTCGGCTGAAGGTCAAGATTCATCGGGAAGCAACAACGCTAACTTCTCGACACCGGCGGACGGCGGACGCCCGCGTATGCAGATGTTTCTTTGGACGGGTCCGACACCGGATTATGACGGAACGGCTGATGCCGAGGTTATCATCCACGAAGTATCGCACGGACTGTCGAACCGACTACACGGCAACTCGGCTGGTCTTTCGACCAATATGTCGCGTGGTATGGGCGAAGGCTGGGGAGATTTCTACGGCTACGCAATGCTTGCCGAACCGTCTGACCCGATCAACGGCGTCTATACGACCGGCGGGTATGCGACGTTCCAGTTAGGCGGATTCACGTCGAACTATTATCACGGTATTCGCCGTTTCCCACGGGCGCCGATCACGTTCACGGGCGGTCCGAGCAATCTGCCGCACAACCCGTTCACGTTCAAGCACGTTAACGGCAATTGCGACACGACGCTCGGAACAACAGCCGCGGCTGTCAGCAGCGCATTCCCGCGCAATCCGGTTATTTCAACATCATCGGGCGCGCAAGCCTGCGATCAGGTTCACAACGCAGGTGAAGTTTGGTCATCGGCTCTGTGGGAAATTCGTAACCGAATGGTGGCTCGGCTTACTTTTACTGTCGGAACAACCAGAGTTCTTCAAGTTGTTACCGACGGTATGAAGCTTGCTCCGATCGGTCCGACGTTCATCCAGGAACGCGACGCGATCATCGCGGCAGCGGCGGCTCTGCCGTTAGCTCCTGAAGCGGCGGCTGACGTTTTCGACGTTCGTGAAGGATTCCGCGTCCGCGGTATGGGCTTTAGCGCCAGCGTTACAAACGCCGGCACAGGTGCCAATAACGCGGTGGTTGTGGAAGCCTTCGACGTTCCGAACGCGATTATCACCAACCCGATTACGGTTAGTGATTCGACGGGCGACAACGACGGATTCCCCGAACCGGGTGAGCCTCTACTGATCACCGTCCCGATCATGAATAACTCGGGCAGCGGATCTATCGCCAACGTTAGCGCCAGTGTCACGGGCGGTGGTATCGCAAGTTACGGGTCAATCGCCGATGGTGCAACGGTTGTTAGACAAATTTCTTACACCGTTCCGGGAGGTGCGGCTTGCGGAAGTTTGCATGCAATTACCATTACGGGCGCAAGCGATCTAGGTGCCTTGAATCCGCAGATGACGACATTCCGTCTCGGCGCTCCGGTAGGTGGAGCACCTGCTACATTCACAAACAGCACGGCGGTCTTGATTCCGGGAGCGGGAACGGGCCCTGGCCCGTCAGCACCATACGGCACGACGATCGATGTTTCAGGGTTGACGGGAAACAAGTTGGTCAAACTTGAATTGACGGGTATTAGCCATACTTTCCCTGCCGACCTCGATCTACTTCTGGTCGGTCCCACAGGACAGAAATTCATTGTGATGTCGGATGCCGCCGGCGCTCTTGACGCCGTCAACGCAAACACCCAATTAGCTGACAACGCTTCGGCTATACTCCCGACGGGCGATTCGACGATCAACGGGCTGTTCAGGCCTACCAACCATACTTCTGGTGATACATTTTCAGTCCCGGCTCCAGCGGCTCCATATTTGTCGCCGGCACCGATCGGTACTGATACGTTTACCACCGCATTCGGAACTGTCGGTTCAGCATTGAACGGAACATGGACCCTCTTTGTGATGGACGATGCCGGAGCCGATGTCGGCGAAATGGACGGATGGAAGTTGACCTTCGAAGCCAACGATTATGGATGCAGCTACTCTCCGACTGCAGCCCGGACTCGTGCCGACTTCGATGGCGATGGTAAAACTGACCTATCGGTATTCCGACCGTCGGAAGGCAATTGGTACTTGAACCGCTCGACTGCTGGATTCGGAGTGATCAAGTGGGGTATCTCCGGAGACACGCTGGTACCAGGAGATTTCGACGGCGATCTCAAGACTGATACTGCGGTCTTCCGTGCGAATGCGGATGCGTCACAGCCCGACTTCTTTATCCTGAACAGCAACGGGTTCACGATCTCCTACGTGCCATGGGGCGTGCCGGGTGATATCCCATTGAGCGGAGATTATGACGGTGATGGCAAGACAGATGTTGCGATCTATCGTCCGTCTACGCAGATCTGGTTCATCCTGAACAGCAATGGCGGCACAACCGTCGCAAACTTTGGTACAACCGGGGACATCCCGCTTGTTATTAACCACGACGCTGACTCAAGGGACAACCTTGCGGTGTTCAGGCCGAGTAATAACACCTGGTATATTGCGAGGTCATCGGGCGTACCTGCCACCAACTTCGATTCGCTTCCCTTCGGCCAGGCGGGCGATCTGCTCGTTCCGGCGGACTACGTTGGCGACGAAAAGGTCGATATCGCAATTTTCCGTCCGAGTTCGGGTACGTGGTTTATCCGCGACAGCAATACCGGAGCAA
>JBKJOR010000128.1:0-3614 GCA_046595575.1 Pyrinomonadaceae bacterium
TTTTTAATGGGTTCGGCTATTGTTCTATGCTTTGCGTCGGTTGGTTATTCTCAGCTTTCGCTTCCGCGCGAGAGCCAGCGGCAGGAGATCGCCCAGACAGTGGGCGATGGCAAGATCTCGATCGTCTATCACCGCCCGAACACTAAGGCCAGAAAGATCTGGGGTTGCGAAACCAAGGACGTTGTACCGATCGCTAATAATCTTTACCCTTGCGTCGTGCCCTACGGCCAGGTTTGGCGTGCCGGCGCTAACGAGAATACGACCATCGAATTCACGCGCGATGTAAGCATAAACGGACAGCCGCTGCCGGCCGGCAAATACGGCTTTCATATTATCCCGACCAAGGCCGATTGGACGTTGATCTTCAGCAAGGACAACGATAAAGGTGGCAGCTTCGCATACGATGTGAAACGGGACGCGCTTCGCGTAAATGTTAAGCCAACAAAGGCGCCGATGCAGGAAACGCTGATGTACGAGTTTGAAGATGTGACGGCAAACTCGGCAAAGGTTAACCTGCGATGGGAAAAGGTCTCCGTTCCATTCACGGTAGATATCGGCGACATCCACGCTCGCGTCCTTTCCCAAATTCGGGATGCGATCAAGAATCGCAAAAGCGATGATTTTCGCGCTCTCAATCAAGGCGCCAACTACGTTAGGACCTTCAAGCTGAAGTCGAATTATGACGAAGCCCTCGGCTGGACCGACACTTCGATCAAAGGACGTGAAACAGTCGGCAACCTAAGTGGCAAGGCCGGGATCCTGGCTGCAATGGGACGATTCGACGAGGCAGTGACGCTCGGCGAAAAGGCCCTTGCAATAGCGAAAAGTTCGACCCCCGTAAGTCAGTCGACTCTCGTCTCGATCGAAGATTCGCTGAAGAAGTGGAGAGCGAAGAAGACTAGTTAGGAGATCCGTGTATCTATTTGAGAGAAGACCGAGTGTTGCTTGCGCGTGACTCGATCTATGATGTCAGAAATCACTATTTTCGAGGTTTGCACTTTCAGGGGAAGCCTACGCTATGAGTTTGCTCTCTGTTTGCCCACCCGTGTTGCTCCTACGGTGCTTTCTATCTCGTCATCGATTAGATGAACTTCTTGTCTACCTCAAGCTAATTGATAATACGAAGTCGATGAACTTTGAGTCTCTTAGATGCGTCGGTAACGCTTGAACTGGAAAGTACCAAGATACTCTCTGGGTAGCCAAAATCTTTATTGTATTCCGCCTTGAATTCGAGCTTGTTCTTGATCGCCCGTTCGATAACTTCAAACATCTTCTCGACCGTTTGAAACTCGCTATAACCGTCGACACTAGCCTTATTATTCTTGTCGATGGGTTGGATCGAAGTCGCGTCACCGCTTCTTACCTTTACTCTGACCGGCTCGGCAAAATAACGAGTACCGCCCACATATAAACTCGCCTCAAAGTCGTAGCTCCCGATCCTCTTTGCCTTCCAGAGTTCGCGAAATCGTTCAAATTCAAGCCCTGCATTAGTTGACCCATCGCTCGCTGGTCTGGTGGGTGTCACGGTAGGCGAAATTGATGGAACTTTCGAAATCTGTTCGGGCGGACCTCCAGGATTACCGGCTTCGATGGCACAACCGCCCCAGGTTACAAGCATTAAAATGAACCCGATCTTTACTCTCAAACGGATCACGGCGAACCCCCTTCCGTATCTGGATTTTGAACCCTCGCCTTTTAAGGACTTAGAAGACGACAGTAATCTCCTCGAGATTTCGGTATTGCACCACTGACCAGATAGGGCGATATCTTTGCTCTCTTATAAATCTGTTTAGAACTGTCTTCATGTCCGAGATCGGAATAGCTACTTCATCCCCAACTTTTTCATTCAGCCCACGGGGATTCCGTCCAAGAAACACGCGTTGACGTCCGTTAGCGGGAAGGATACCTCCTTCGAATTTCAGCATAGCTTATTCCGCAAACGCTATACCTACAAGTATGGGACAAATCTATCTGGAATTTCTCGAAAATCAAGGTTTCTATATTGAGGCGGCCTACGTTGACGTTTGACTCGCTTACCTTCGGTCCGCGTTCAGCAAAGGGCAAAATCTCGTCAACGGTCGTAAGTGTTTCTTGGTACGTCATGAGCCGAGGGAAGACTGGCTGCGAATCGGAGGCCCTTGGTCGAAGACCAATTTTCTCGATCCTTCCAGTTTCGTCAAACGAATAACAGATGGTTAGATTCTTTCTATTGGACCCCTCTTCATTGATTTTTGACTGACCCACATCGTTCTTCACCTGCGCAAGTGAGGTCATTGTCATCCCTCCAGATATAGCCATAAACAGAATCGTCGCCAGCAAATACATCTTTAGATTCTTTCCAATCATAAGTCTCCTTTAGTCGGACGCGGAAGGTAAGGGTTCGCGTTATACTCGGATTCGAAAAAGTTAGAGTAACCTTCCCAGTGCCGACAGCGTTGTTATTAACTATGCGTTAGTCCGCCGTCATTTTTATAGTGTTAGTCACCAGATTTTGCCTTGTTCCGTTTACCAAAACCTTAAACTTAAACACTTATCGGGGGGTTGCCAGTTTTCGTGAATTAAGATTTCTTTGGAACAAACAATCGCCATTAAAGATTCGCAATCAGTTGTTCGGTAGACTCCGTCTCACACTCGATGTATGTCAGTGGATCCGATGCCGAGCAACTTCATTGGAAACGCTGTCCACATCCTCTCCCGCAAAATAATCGGCAGGAGAACCGAGTGACTCAAGCACAAGATTCGCCTGCCGATTGTTTGACTATTTAATTTCGCACCGCGCGATATCAGTGATGAAATGGAGGCGTTGCCAACAGGATGTTTATCGATCCTAACCGCAATCATTACCAGGACGGTTTTCCCGGCACCGAAGTTTTAGGTGACGGCGCCGCCGTCGACGATGACGACTTCCCCGTTCATGAAACTATTGCGGTCGCTGACCATGAAGGCAGCGTACTCGGCAAGCTCGGCGGGTCGGCCGAGACGGCCCTTTGAAACCCAGAAGTCATGCATTTTAAGCAGGCGCTCCGGCAGTGTGTTGCCCAGATCGGTATCGAAGATTCCCGCGGCGATGGCGTTGACGGTGATGCCGAAGTTTGACGCTTCGCGCGAGAGGCATTTCGTAAACCCGATCATCGCGGCTTTCGATGTTGCGTAATGAACTGATGTCGGAAGGCTGCGGATTGCACCGACGGATGTGATGTTGAGTATCGACCCGACGCGCTCGCGGATCATCTGTTTGTAGAATGGTTTCGTTACCGCGAAGAGGCTGTTGACATTTGTATCGACGACCCAATCCCAGCTTTTGTCCGTCGTCGTCGCAAAGTTGTCGGGTTTGTTTACCGCAGCGTTGTTGACGAGAACGTTGATCGAGCCCCAGGTGTCACGGATCTCGCGAGCAACGCGTTTCATGCCCAGGCGGTCCGTGACGGAAACTTTGTAAGCCAGCGCCTGTCGACCGTGGCTCTCGATGACCTTTTTTACATCTTCGGCAAGATCGTCTCGCGAGTGATAATTAAATGCGACATCGGCGCCTTCGCGAGCGAAGACATCACATATCGCCGCCCCGATCCCGCGGGTCCCACCCGACACGAACGCACGTTTTCCTTCAAGTAATA
>JBKJOR010000164.1:0-2966 GCA_046595575.1 Pyrinomonadaceae bacterium
TACTCCGATGACTCACAACCTTGATATCGGAGTACGGCTGGTACCAACTGCACTCGTCACGCCGAACGAATTAGCACCCTGGTTGGGGATGATCGACGTTCCGCGGGGATTCAGGAAGCCTTCGTTGTTTCCGTACACAGGGTGCGGAATCAAGGCACTGAAGGGGCTACCAGACTGAAGGTAGAAGTTACCCGAGATCATCAATTTGAACGGTGTCTCGTAAGAACCGTTGAACTTGAGCTGATGCGGGCGGTCATTCGGAAGACGTCCGTATGTATTGCCCAACAGGCTCGTCAGATCGAACAGCGAAGTGATGTTCGGATCCGACTGGCCGTTGTCGTTACGGAAGAGGCCTTCGTAGTTACCAGTCAGGCTCGAGTAAACATAAGACGAATTGAACGAGAAGTTGTTCGCAAATCGTCTGTTCGCTGTAAACTCAAGACCACGGTAGAAACGTCGAGCACGTCCAAAGCACTGACCGAATTCGACACAAGCTCGGTATTCCGTGTTGCCGAATGCTCCGCCAACGCCGCCCGGACCGATGGGTTCACCCGGATTGAACAGGAAGTAGTTATCACCTTCGTCAAACGATCCGTCTTCGATAACCGAACCTTGTGCACGGTAGATACCGCGAACACCGAACGTGACATTGCTGAAAGCTTCATGCTCGAAGCCTGCCGTCCATTCGTTAACTGTTTGCGGCTTTAGACCCGGATCAATAGGTGTCGGATGAGCACCCAAGTCCCGGATCGCAAAACCGGTTGCGATCGTCGCGGTAGCCGGAGCCCCATACGTGTTTACGTTAAAGTTCTTGTCAGTCTGACTGTTTTCGCTACCTGCACGAACGTTGACGTCGAGAGGAATCGGCGTTTCAACGAAGCGAGCGTAGTTAGCAAAAATTTTGGTTTTGCCCTTTGACCACGGATCGTACGAGACGCCGATACGGGGCTGGAGGGTGTCAAACAGATTGTTAAGTTTCAGGTAGCTTACGTCTTCATTACCGTAAGCCTGCTGAAGGTCCCAACGAACTCCGATGTTGACTTGAAGGTTCTTCAATACGCGCCAGTCGTCCTGCAGGTAAAAGCTTTCAACATCTGTTCTCGTCATCGCGTTGAGCGTGAAGTCACGAACACGCGTCGTCGTACGAACCAGGAACGGATTGTTAAGAGCCTGAGCTGCGGTGATCGGGGTCGCCACCGTGTTAAGGGTGTAACCAATCGGAATCGGTGCATTGCGAAGAATTGCGATCGCAGTTGCGTTGGGGCACGTGATAACCGTGCCGACCGTCGTACAAACAGTAAAGTTGTTCGTTACGCGGAAGCCGTTGACCGAACGATAGTCGGCCGGAACCGTAGGACTCACGCCCAGGGGATTAGCGAACGTCCGGCTGGGGCCCGAGGACGTCTGGAAAATATCGTAACTGTTACGATAGAACTCAAAACCGTACTTGAATGTGTGGTCATCCCAGATGTTCTGAAGACGAGCCGAAGCTTCCCAACGATCACGGGCCTGATCCTGGTAGAGACCAAAACCGTCGCGAATGAAGTTTCGCTGCAACGAACCACCTGGTGCAAATATGTAGTCAACGAAACCGGTGCGTCTACCGTCGTAGGTTGACGTTCCGCAGCCTGCCGGGGGTACAACCACCGAGCAATCGAGAGCGCTCGTGCCTGTCGAAGTTACAGGAGCGACCGTACCGTCAGCACGAAGGATCGCGAAGTTGTCGGCGATCAACTGTCTGTCGGCAACCGAACTTTCCGGAATCACATTGTTCTGCTGGAAGTGAAGACCGAATGCAAACTCACCGATCCAGTTCCGGGACAGATTCGAGTTTAACCGGAAAGCGTAATTGTGGCCGCCGGTCTCACGAGTGCCCTGGAAACTGTTCAGGTTTGCACCGAATCCGGATCCTGCGAACAGGTGTCCTTCTTCTTTGGTGAAATCAGCAAAGGTCGACGCGGTGAACGTGTTGTTATTGTTGATTACCCACGAAAGCTTGCCCGAATAGAACGGGGTCTTGATCTTTCCTTCAACTTCCTCACCGAAGCTCTGGGTCAAATAGTTGTTCGTGCGGAACTGCGGATTGAATGCCGCAAAGAACGTCAGACGATCTTTGATGATCGGTCCGCCGATGTCGCCGCCCGCATCAACTTCTGAGAAGCCGTTCGGAGCAAGACCCGTGAACGGGAAGTGCTTGGTCTCGCGAACGAAGCTCTTCGGGTTGCCGTATGCAAAGAGGTCGCCGTGAAATTCGTTACCACCCGATTTGGTGATGACGTTGAAGATACCGCCGGTCGAGAGACCCTGATCAGCACCGAAGGCACCAGTCTTGATCTCAACTTCCTGAACGAATTCAAACGGAAGGTTTGCACCGCCGCCGCCAAATGCAGGGTCGGTGGTGTTGACGCCATCGAGGATATAGCTGTTCTCGGGACCAGACGAACCAGCAACCGAGGGGTCACGGTCGCGGCCAGAGGCATCACGAAGACCCGAACGGCTAACCGTCGGAGCGATCGTGTAGAGACCCTGGACCGTACGCGAAGTCGGGATATTCGAGAAGAACTCGGTCGATATATTCGAGCCCGTTGTATTAGTTGTTTGATCGATTTCTGCAGAGGCGATAACATCGACAACCGCTCCCGCAGCTCCGGCGGTCATGGTGATGTTCGCTGCCGTACCGCGGCCAAGGTTGACCTCTACATTCTCCTGCTTGTAGCCGGAGAAACCTGACAGGCCCGCCACCTCAATGGTGTAACGCCCGGGGGGTACCGATGCGAAGCGGAAGCCTCCGTCTGCACCTGCAGTAGTAGTCTGCGCTCGAATCAGGTTCGGGCCGCTAAGTGTGATTACAGCGTTAGGGACAACCGCCCCATTCGGGTCAGTCACAACGCCTTCGACGCTACCAGTCGTGCTGGTTTGAGCCATCGTCGCAGTTACGAAAAATAAAGAGAAAACTGCGAAAATAG
>JBKJOR010000227.1:0-5586 GCA_046595575.1 Pyrinomonadaceae bacterium
CGTCGGAAAGGACTTTGTCGAGAGTGAGAAAGAGCTTGCGGCGCTTGGATTGAAGATCAAACGACGAGCCGATCGCGTCAGTACTGATCCCATCAATACCGTGATCGAACAGCTCCCCAAACCCGGCGAGACTGTGAAAACAGGGCAAATGATCCTGGTAGTGGTCAGCAAAGCCGGTCTTGCAGGCGAAGAGGCTCCGTCATCTCTCAAAAAGAATCTGGAAGAAGATGATTCGAAAAAGATCGAAGACATGATCTCCGACAAGCCGAAGAAAAAGACAAACTCGAACACGAATAAAAAGAAAGTAGAGACGACGCGCGATGTGATCGCCGACGATTCGAGCTCAAATTCATCGACCGATACGACCAAGTCAACCGACGCGAAGCCGGACGACTCCGATAAGAAAGATTCGGTGGATAGGAGCAAGGAAACTCCGGCGGGCACCGCGCCCAAGCCGCAGAATACTCCGGCAGCGAAACCGAATACCGATCCGCGTCCAAAGCCATAATGGCTGTGGCAACCGAAAAGACCGTAATTGCAACAAACCAGAAGCAAAATTCGCTAATGTTTGAAATAGCTCCGTCGATCCTCTCCGCAGACTTTTCCAGGCTAGCAGACGAGATAGCGGCTGTTGAAGCCGGCGGTGCCACCGTTCTGCACGTCGATGTGATGGACGGACATTTCGTCCCGAACATCACGATCGGATTACCTGTCGTAAAGTCGTTGCGGAAAGCAACAAAGCTGACGATCGACACGCACTTGATGATCGAAGAGCCAAATCGATACGCGACTCAGTTTGTTGAGGCTGGAGCGGATATGGTATCGGTCCACGTCGAGGCCGACGTTCATCTTCAACGCACGCTGGTCGCTATCCGGGAAGCAGGTGCAAAAGCGGGTATAGCAATAAACCCGGGGACACCTTTGTCGTCGCTGGAAGAGGCCCTGCCTTATACCGATTTTGTTTTGCTGATGTCGGTGAATCCGGGTTTCGGCGGCCAATCGTTTATTCCAACATCGCTCGATAAACTTCGTCGTTTGAAGCGAATGATCGTCGAGCGTGGACTGGATACAAAGATTGAGATCGACGGTGGAGTCGATACCGGCAATATTGCAGAGATCGTCGAGGCGGGAGCGGAGATTGTAGTAGCCGGATCCGCAGTTTACGGAAAAGGCAACGCCACCGAAGCGGTAAGAGAGTTGATCGACAAAGCCACGGTGTGGGCCTGAAATACCCGGGATTTATCAACGACGTTCGAGAGGAATTATGGTTTTAGTTAAACGCGAAATTATCATCTCGCTTTTTTTAACGATCGGCCTTTTGGCTGGAGGAGCTTTTGCCCAGCAACCCGGTGACGGATCGCCGGCTCAGCGGCTCGAAGTCATGCGGCAGAAGCTTGAGACGATCAGGCGCTCCGCGACTGGAGCCGCGTCTGCTCTGAAGCAGGAAGGGTCGGATGATAAGTCGAAAGAGGACAAGTCGAACCTTGAGACGCCGTACGCTCGGCTTAAGTCAGTCGAGAAAGAAGCGTCGAACCTGCAAAGCGATGTGAACAGCCTTCGCGGAAAACTCGACAGATCTGAAAAGTACGAAGCCAGCGAGATCGACCGTCTCGAGACAGAAGTTACCGATCTTCAGCGACGAGCCGAAGCGCTGCAAACGGAAACAGCGGCGGCGAGAGCAAATCCCGAATCGTCCGTTGGACAGGCGCGCGAGATCAAAAAGAAGAAAAAATTCCTCGGTATCTTTGGCGGCGGCGGTAATGACGAATTTGATGAGCTTATCGGGAGCGTGACGCCGGGTCGAGATCGTGAGTTGTTCATTGTAGCGACCCGCGAGGTCCGCAAGAAGAATTTTGACGTCGGTCGTCTGTTGTTCCAGACAATTATCACGACCTACCCCGACTCGCCTTATCTGCCGATGTCCAAGCTCGCGGTAGCTGATTCGTTCTATCTCGAAGGCACGACGAGCGCCCTGATCCAGGCTATCGCCGCGTATCAGGATTGGTTAACATTCTTCCCGACCCACCCGCTCGCTGATCGAGTGGTCTTGAAGATCGGAGAATCAGAAATGCGGCAGATCGGATTGCCTGATCGCGATGCGACCCGTGCAAAACGTGCTGAAACCAGACTCAAGGCCTTATTGCAGCAGTATCCGAATTCGATACTCAAACCCGAGGCCGAGAAACGTCTGTCAGAAGTCCAGGACAATCTGGGGCTTCACGGACTCTATGTCGCGAACTACTATTATTCGCAGTCGGTAAATCAAGGCAAGGGTGGGCTTAAAGGAGCACAGTCGCGCTACCGAGAGATCGTCGAAAAATATCCCAACTTCAGCTTCGCCGATGAGGCCCTCTACAAGCTTGCCGTTACTTATCTAGTCGAAGAAGAGACCGACCAGGCGGCACGGTATTTCCAGCAGATCGTTCGTGATTTTCCCAACAGCGACTGGGTGGAAAAATCTAAAGAGCAGCTTGGACTGATCGGTTCGACGGTGCCCGATCCGAACCCTGAGCGGGTGAAAGTTCTTCCGCCGGAAAGCGTTTCTTTCATCAATAACTTTAAGAACCAGCTCTTCGGTATATACCCGATGACCATCGACAAGGACGGCGTGTTGATGACCAAGAATTTCGATAAAGAGAAATTCGAGTTGATTGATCAGATCATCGAGAATCAGGGCGACATCTTGACGAACCAGATCCCGCAGGCGCTGACGACTGTCATCTCTCAACGCCAGGCCTCTCCTTCGCAGCGGCCGACTCCAGCACAACAGCCGCAGCCGGAAAAAAAGTGACCCTCGACTAAAGGTCAGTGCAGATCGTAAGGCGGTTCGGGAAACCGGAGCCGCCTTTCTCTATCACGGGCGAGGATTTAGAGAGCAGTCCGAGTTTGAAACGCAATGAAGACTTTATCCGCAGCTTCCTTTGCATTACTGGTCGTGGCTACGACCGGCATCTCGCAGAACCCTCCACCGCCGGCCGCGTCCCCGCGGCCGACACCGCCCGCCTCGGAACAGCTTTCGAAGGCGCTTGAGAATATTGCGACCTTGAAACCGGCACCGCGTGAACAGCGCGAGCAGGCTTATGCAAAGCTTCTTGAGGGCCAGCGGTATGTTTGGGGTGCCGAACGACTGCGTACGCGTGCCGCCCGGCAACACAACTCGAAATTGGCTCGCGAGGCTTTTCAGCGGTCCGTCGAGCTCGATCCATTGCTTTCCGAAGGATACACAGCTCTTGCCGAACTCGCGATAAACTCGCAGCCGCAGGATGCTGATGAGGGGATCCGGCTGGCGAGCCTGGCAGCCAAGGTCAATCCAAATAACTTCGGAGCCCGTCGCATACTCGCCCGTCTCTACACCTTTAAGGCTCGTCTCACCAATGGTCCGTTCGACGCTCAAAATGGTCAAAGTGCCATCACGGAATGGCGACAGGTGGCGAAGCTCGATCCACGTAACGCCGAGGCCTGGGCGCTGCTCAGCGAGCTTTACGACAAGACCGGCAAGACCGATGAAACTATCGATGCTCTTGGTAAGTGGTTAGGTTCGGCAACACCGGTCGATACGCGTTTCTATCAGATGATAATGGGCGGACAGAATCTAGCGCCCGAAAGCGCTTCGATAAAGCTCGGCTCGATGCTTATCAAGGCTGGCCGTGACCGCGAAGCTATCCAGACGCTTAGTATCTTGATTGCAGACGAACCCGAAAACTTCGCTGCCGTCGACCTTCTTCGCGATGCCATCGAGGATGCAACACCCGAGGCCGCGTCGCTTGCGATCGAACCACTGCGGCAAGCCGTGTTCGCTAATCCGTCGAATGTTCCATTGATAAATCTGCTTGCACGCGCCCATGCACGAGCCGGAAAGATCGATGACGCAGCAAAATTGATTCATGAAACATCCGCCCGTCTGATCCCGACTGACCGTGCGTCGGCGTCGATGCTCGAGGTAGGGCTTGGCGATATGATGGCCCGTGCGGATCGTTTCCCGGAAGCGATCGCGGCCTACGACGCAGCATTAGCCGCACGAGCGTTAGATCAACCGCTTAGCCTTTCCGACGACGAGCGGGAGTTTGCGACCCACGTTTTCGAAAAGCTGATCCAGACCCTCAAGAACGCCGATCGAACGTCGGACGTCCGAGCGGTGGTCGACCGTTCGCGGCAAGTCCTCGGAAAGGAAGATCTGTTTCCTGACCGCCAATTGATCGCACTCTATCGCGAAACGGGGAGCCGCCCCGAAGCGTTGGCAGCCATCAGAGCAGTTCGTCAGCGCGTTCCTGGTGATTACGGGTTTATTCGGCTCGAGGCTACCTTGTTGACCGAAACAGGGAAGGTGGACGAGGGTGTGGCGATGATTCGAAAACTGATCGATACGGCGTCTGCTGCCCCGCAAACGCCAACTATCGGCGACGCAGGTGGTGAGTCGGTCACTATCGCCGTGCCTGCGTCCGACGCTTTCTCAAACTATCTTTTTATCTCGAATCTTTATAGCCTCGGCAATCGCGGCAAGGAGGCAGCGGAGGCAGCTAACCAGGCGTACGCAATAGCACGCGGATCGGAGCGAAAGCAGATCGCACGACTTACTCTTGCGACGGCCCAGCAAAATTCGGGCGATTTCAAAGGCTCTGAGGTGACCCTGCGGGAGTTGCTAAAAGAAACTCCAGGAAATCCGATCGCACTAAATAATCTCGGATACTTTCTTCTCGAACGCGACGAGCGATTCGCAGAGGCTCTCGACTTGATCCAGCAAGCGGTGAAGATCGACCCGACAAACCCCTCCTATCTCGACAGTCTCGGCTGGGCGTACTTCAAGCTCGGGAAGCTTCCCGAGGCTGAGAAGAACCTGAAAGAGGCACTGCGATTCGATTCTTCCTCAGGCACTATTCACGAACACTTGGGTGACGTGTATCACAAAGGCGGAAAGACGGATCTCGCACGGGCTTCGTGGACACGGGCGGCGAGCCTTCATTCGGACGCTACGGACTTAGCAAGGGTGAAGAAAAAGCTCCGTGCGGATAAATAAGTGAGGTCGTCGCCGGCCTGGGAGATCCGTTGAATGAAGTTTTCCGTATGTGCAGTTTTGATCTTCCTGCTCATTCCACAGTGCCTGGCTCAGATTTCAGAGGCTCAAGCTAAGGATGCGGTGATGACCGCCGAATGTTTTCGGGCGTTTGCACCAAAGGCGGAGCTTTCGCGTATAACGAGAGATCAAGAGTTGGAGGACGGCTTGCTTCGTTTCCAGCTTGCGGTATCGCGTCGGCCGGAACGATTCTATATATTTGCAGCCTCAAAAGAAGGTTATTTTCGAGATCCCTCCGGCGAAATCATCGTTCTAAGCTCAACCGGCAAGCCGCGAGAGGTAATAATTGTTGTGTCGGAGGACTCGGGCAAAGTTTTCGGAGTCCACGGCTGTGCTAATGCAGATAAAACATTTTCTGCCTTATTGAAAGAGGCGGCAGTTCGAATCGCTTCCAGATTAGATGCAGAGCTCTTTGCGCACTTTCGTTACAGAATGGTCGAAGACCCTAAGAGTGATCGACTGGTTGTAACCGCGCGTGAATTCAGGCACTTTGCCGAGAACTTGTTCTTCGGCAA
>JBKJOR010000326.1:0-6840 GCA_046595575.1 Pyrinomonadaceae bacterium
CGGCGGTGCTTATTTCGGAGAGAACCTGAAAGCGCTCGCGCGCCGAGGGCGGCTGATGCTCGTCGGACTGACGAGTGGGGCGAAGGCCGAGATCGATCTCGGTACGGCACTTTCCAAACGCCTGATGCTAAAGGGAACCGTGCTCCGGGCTCGTTCGCTCGAGGAAAAGGTAGAGGTTACGCACGCATTTTCGCAGAACGTCATTCCGCTTTTAGAAAAAGGAACGGTCCGTCCGAATCTGGACCGCGTTTTCGATCTCAAAGATATTAGGGCTGCTCACGAATACCTGGAGTCGAACGAGAGCTTCGGAAAGATTGTTTTGGAGTTTCGTTAGTAGTCTAAAATCTACCATCTCGAATCTATTGGAAAGAATGCTTCTGAATAGATTCGAGATGGTAGATTTTAGATCTTTACGTGGGCTGCGGCTTCGTCTGTGAGGATGCAAAGACCATATACGCTCGCGGTTTCCTTCTCGATCATAATACTTACGGCTTCGGCGTAGGTTAGACCGGCGGCTTCGCAGGTGTCGAACGAGACGACCGACCACTGCGGCATATCAAGCTCGCTTCGCACCTCTTCGGCCTGCATTTTCTCAGTTGCTTCATTCATAGCCATAAAAATCGTAGCACAGCTTTTCCACAGGTGGATAATTTCAACCTCGGGATTGAGCGGTCGGGTTGGCCTGTTGTTCGCAATTCAGGATTTGCGGGACTAATATGAGAACAGATGTCTTTCCGAGAAACGATATTCCTCACCGGGTTTCCGGGCTTTATTGCCGAGCGGCTGGTCGAACGGCTCTCGCGGCAAGACACCCAATTCTTCCTTCTCGTCCAACCGCAATTCGTAGATAAGGCGACGGAGGCCGTCGAACGCATCGCCGACCGCACGCAAACAGGCCTTGAGAATTTTGCACTGATCGAGGGGGATATCAGCCAGCCAAACCTCGGCATTTCGGACGACGATCTGGACACCATCCGAAATGAAAGCACGGATGTTTTTCACCTCGCAGCCGTCTACGATCTCGCGGTCGATAAAGCGACGGCATTCCGCGTCAACGTCGACGGCACCAGGAATGTGAATGAGCTTTGCCGAACGATCACGAACCTACGGCGTTATAACTATGTCTCGACGTGCTACGTCGCCGGCCGTCATCATGGCCGTATATTTGAATCTGATCTTCGGCATCCCGACGGCTTCAGAAATTTTTACGAGGAGACCAAGTATCACGCCGAGGTCGAAGTCGAAAAGCTGAAAAGCGATCTGCCGGTCACTATTTTTCGTCCGTCGGTGGTTGTCGGTGACTCGCAGACCGGCGAGACCGTAAAGTACGACGGCATTTATTACCTGATCCAGTATCTGCGAAAAGCTCCCGGCTTGCTGCGGTTGGTCAACGTCGGGAATAAAACCGTACGATTGAATCTTGTTCCGGTAGACTTTGTGATCGAAGCGATCGCCGCGCTCGCTCGTGATGAAAACGCGATCGGTAAGACACTGGCGCTCGCCGATCCGGATCCGCTCACTACGGCCGAGCTTTTCGACACGATCGCCGAGACTCTCACGAAGAAACACTCGATCGTGACTCCGCTGCAAATGCTCGTCGAAATGTCGCTGATGCTGCCGTTCTCACCGCCGCTTACCGGCCTTCCGCACTACGCCGTGCCTTATTTTTTTCTATCGCAGACCTATGACACGAGCCAAGCCAGCGAGCTTCTCAGACCTCATGAAATTCGCTGTCCGAACTTTCGCGATTACATAGGAAACTTGATCGGCTTTGTCCAAAAGCATCCGGTACTCTGATTCACTCATCATAGTTGCACTTATGAAGCAAAGCAGACGTTTCTTTCTTACGTTTCCCTGTTCGTCTTTCTCGGTGGTTAATTCTTACCTAAACTCTGATCGAGATGACCTGGAAGAAAGAAGTACGAAGGGCGGTGCGGGGTTCGGAAGCTTCAAAAGTATGTCGCTTTTGCTTGGACTGTTTTTCCTGTTTTTCTTGTTCGCCTCCGCCGTCCCCGCTCAGAGTCGCCGTGTTCCGCCAGCAACGCCCACACCTACGCCGAGGGATAGCGACACGATCCGCGTGGAGACCGAGGAGATAAAGCTCAACGTCGTAGCATTCGACGAATATGGTGAGTTCGTCGGCGATGTAAAGGAAGCGGATCTTGTCATCACCGAGGACGACATACTGCACCAGCCGAGCAGCGTTCGGCGGACACCCGCTAATGTTCTGATCGTGATGGACACCGGAGGCGAGATGCGACAGGTGAAGAGCCTCGATCAAACTCGCCGGACCGCACGGGCTATCGTAGCGGCTCTCAAACCCGAGGACTCGATCGCGGTTCTGCAGTACGGTGACACGGCCGAGATCGTTGTCGAATGGACGAATGACAAAGCGCAAATTTCGCGGTCGATAGGCCGTACAAAGTTCGGGCGTCGTTCCGTTTTTGTCGAAGCGCTCGAGATGGCGACGGATTTCCTCTTGAAGAACCCGCTCGAGAACAAACATCTTGTCCTGATCACAGACGGCACGGATAGCGGCGGCAACCAGGCGGGCAAGCGCGAGGCGTTTCAGCGACTGCTGTCGACGGAGATAAGCGTGCACGTTCTAAGCTACACCCGGATGGAAGTCGTGGACATCGAGCCGCGGACGAAGATGATCACGAACTCGCCGCCACCAAAAGCGATGCCGGACGAGATTGCGGCGCAGCTTCCAAACGGTGTGCGCGATGTCGCGACTGCGCCGAAAGCCAAGACCATTAATCTCGACCGCACCCTTTTGAGAAGAGTTCGCGCCCGAAAAGCTGATCTCGAGAGCAGCGAAAAACAGCTTGACGCGCTAGCCGAAAATACGAACGGGACATCCGTCATTCCGGACAGCCTGGATGAGATGGTTGAGAAAACCGCTCTCGTCGCGAAGATGATCGACGCAAGCTACGTTCTCACTTACACACCCAAAGTCCCGATCGCGGGATCCGGCGGAAAGGCTGAACGTAATATTCAAGTCACGTCAAAACGCCCTGGCCTGCTGGTGCAAGCCCGGCGCAAACTGCTAGTGAACCCCACCAATTGATCCCGCGAAACCTTCGCCACTCGAGCCTCGTAAAGATTCTCGTAACCGACCTGCATCGGGGGCCGTCCTTAATTTCGACCGGCCTCTTATTTTTTCGAGAACTCGAATGAGCAGTTATCAAACCGCGTTGCAAAACGAGAATGTAATAACACGTGCTGACGAAGAGATCGCCGACACCGGCGTGCGCGTCGCGCGTTCCGACCGTCAGCTCGTCGATCTCGTCATCGCGGGCGACGAGTTTGCATTCGAGCTACTCTTCGACCGGCACAAGCGAATGGTCGCTGTCATCGCCGGCCGCTATTTTCGCCGACCGGAACAGGTGGAAGAGATAATGCAGATCAGTTTTGCCAAAGCGTTCGTCGATCTCACCGGGTTTCGCGGAGCCCACGACCTCTCGTTGGCGAGCTGGCTATCACGAATCGCAGTAAACACGTGTCTCGACACACTGCGACGGCAAAAGCGCAAACCCGAAGATCTTTGCTGTGAGCTTACGGACCGTGAGGCCGAGACTCTCGTCGAACTGGGATCTGATCCGGGGAGAAATGCCGAGAAGGATCTTCTTGACCGCGATCTGACCGAAAAATTATTGGCTCGCGTTGGTGATGAGGATCGGGCGCTTTTGCAGATGTTGTATGCAGAAGAAATGAGTGTCGCTGAGATAGTCGAGTTGACCGGCTGGTCAGCGTCAAAAGTCAAAATAAAAGCGTGGCGGGCCCGGAAGGTGCTCCGCCGCGCCTTGAAGAAGTTCATGTAACCGTGGACGCCGGCAGAGCGTCCTTATACTTGGAAGTTAGCGATGAAAAAGCTGGATAAAAATCAACTTGACGAGATCGGGAAGGCGTTGGTAAGGGCCGACGCGGTTTCGTCCCTGGACGTCGAGAGTATCGTCGCCGATCCTGCATTGTTCGATTCGATCCGGGCGAGGATCGCGGCCGATAAGCCTGTCGTATTGAAGAGACGGACTTACGTTCGCCCGGGTATCGCGGCGTTTGCGAGCCTAACCGTGGTTGCGGCGTTCACATTTGTCTTTGTCAGTCTCAACACGAAACCTGGCGAAGTAGCCGTCCAGCAGGTGCCGGTCACGCCCAAAACGGTGGACAACATAGCTCGCTTCACGGAACCCGATAGGGTCATCGATAACGAGCGTCCGCCAGTCGTCCAGCAGATCCGGGCAAATAGGACGTCGAACCGGCCCATCGTAAAAAGCAATGGTCCGAAACTGCCTGAGGCACAACAGGTTCGGTACGAGAGCAATTTCTACGCGGTGTCATACGCGGGCGACCCGCACGAAACAGAGCGCGGCGGTCGAATAGTTCGCGTCGATATACCGCGTTCGACGCTGTTCGCTTTGGGTGTGGACATTCCACTTGAGAATGAAGCTGAGGTCGTGAAAGCCGATCTACTTGTCGGGCCCGACGGTGTAACCCGCGGTATCCGTGTTGTTGAATAATACTTTAGGAGAGAGTTTATGAAGATCATTTACGTTTTTGTTATGTTCGTGCTGCTTTGCGCCGGGGCCAGCGCTCAGGATGCGAAAGTTGTCGCCGAACTTGCAGCCCGCTCGGACAAGCCGGTAAAGAACTCGCCCTTTTCGGCCGACGCCCTGAGCGAGAGCGTGCAGACGCTGGCAGACGGAAACCGTATCGTCCGCGACTCGACGAGTAAGCTTTATCGGAATAGCGAAGGACGTTTTCGCCGTGAGATGTCCGGTGGTTCGGGCGGTGTGCTTGGATCTTTGTATTCCGTCGGTCAAGGGGTGACGATACTGGATCCGGTAGGAGGATTTCGCTACATGATTGACCCGAATCTCAAGACCACGCGGCAGGTAATGATCAGCCCCAGGTCTGAGGTAAGAGTTATCACCGGTCAGGAGACGACATTAATTGGTGAGAAGCTAAAGTCGGAGATCAAGGCTGCGGCCGCAGCGGCCCGGGCAGCGTCGGTCGATGAGGCTCATCTCTCAGAAAAGTATAGGACCGAGATCAGAACCGCCGTCGCTGCCGCACCTGCGATCGCCGCTCGCGCAGTAACCGGTGCACTGCTCGCCACGGACGCGATTGGAGGTTTTTCGATGGCATATTCCGGCAGCGGTCAGTACTCGAAGTGGGAAACCCGCACGGATCAGCTTGGCACGCAGAACATCGAGGGCGTTGAGGCTGAGGGTACAAGAACTGTGACGACGATCCCCGCCGGAGCGATCGGCAATGAGAGGGCGATCGAGATCACGTATGAAAAATGGTTTTCGCCCGATCTGCAGTTGGTCGTAATGTCGAAGCACAACGACCCTCGGTTCGGTGAGCAGACGTACCGGTTGACCAACATCAATCGCAGCGAGCCGGACCCGTCCCTATTCACGCCGCCCCACGGCTACAAGATGGTTACCGAACCTTCGGCCAGCTATACGTACACGACGGGCGTCAGGGCACCTGCAGTAGAAAAGGCTGCTGCTGCTAAAGCCGCTCGTGCAGATTCGTCCGGAAGGACGAAACCGTAATTGCTGTTGTAAGGCCGAAGCTCCTCCTAAAGAGTAATACCTTACACGCTGATCCCGCCTGTGTGCCGCAGGCGGGATTTCTATTCGGCAGACACCGATCTCGACACAGCCAACGAGGCGGTTACCTCGATCAACATCGCCGAGCTGGGTGCGGTCGACAGTCTTCATAGACTGAACGATGCATTCAGAACGAGCAGGGTGGGTTCCCGTCTATTATCTTTTTGACGGGGAAGGAAACTAAAATCGCAGTCTGCCAGGGAATTCAGTGTTGGTGTTCTCCAGACGGCGCTCGATAAAATGTTCGCGACGCATGCGGTCGCGGCCTAACATGCAAAAGCCCGCGCGTAAGCAAGGGCGATATGCTCAACAGTGGAATATGTCGTCCTTGCTAGCCGCCGAGGTACCCGACGTGAGATGTGTCGCCGTTGATTGACCGCCGCCGCCGTACTCAACGTTGAGCATATCGCCCTCGCTTACGCTCGGGCTTTTGCATCCTTAGATATTCCCGCTGAACAATTCCCGAAGGATCGCTCCAATGATGTAGAGGCTCACTAATATCGATCCGACCAGCAACAGAATCAGCCCGCCGATGATCGCGAATACAAAGATATAATCGCCCGTCGTGGCGACGTCCTTTCCGGTCGCGCGTGCACGGATCAGGTCCATGTTCTGTTTATTCGACTTCCAGAAAAAATCGAACGCATCGCCGATGAACGGGATCGTACCGACGACGTAATCGAGTCCGATATTAAATGCCATCCGCAGTAAGGTGATCTTCGGGACGCCGTAGCGGACGCCGGCGACAAGAATATAGAACGACGCGAATGACGTCAGCGTATCGCCTACGTTCGGGACGAGCCCGATCAGCGAGTCGAGACCAAAACGCCAGCCGGTTCCGGGGATGCGAAAAAGACCGTCCAGGTAATGCGCGAGATTATCGAGACCTTCTTCGATCTCGACCGGAGTCTGCTGCCTGGTGGGCAGACCCGCGATGCTTCGTTTTTCAATTTCTACCATGATGTTCACCGCCGAGACGCGGAGACGCAGAGCAAGACCTTAAATAATTCTCTGCGTCTCTCCGTCTCGGCGGTTAAGTTACTTCCCAACGATCCGGACGTTAATGATCCTATCCCCCCGCACGATCTTATCTACGACCTTCATCCCGGTTTCGTTCACGCGGCCGAAGACGGTGTAGCCGCCGTCGAGATGCGGTTGCGGAGAGTGTGTCGCAAACCATTGCGACCCGCCGGTATCTTTACCCGACAGAGCCATGCCC
>JBKJOR010000440.1:0-10390 GCA_046595575.1 Pyrinomonadaceae bacterium
TAGATTCGCTCGACAAGGCAGCGAAATCCGACCGCAACACGCTCGGACACCTCTTACTGACAGCCGCGGAGATCGCCCGCGAAAAGAGGTTCGCGAAAAATGGTTATCGAGTTGTCATAAACACTAACGGCGATGGCGGCCAAACGGTCTTTCATCTCCACGTTCACCTCCTCGCCGGACGACCGTTCGTTTTTCCTCCCGGTTGATCATTGTACATTTCGAATGCGAAGGCCCCTTTCATATCTTTGTATCTTAGTCATGCTCGTCTCCGCGGGATGCTCCGGCAGCGCCGGCCCGGACGAGTCGAATCATCCGGCGAGTACTGCAACGGCGCCTGTGTCGCAGTTTACGGACGCAACGGTCGCCCTCGCCGAAGGCACCAAGTTTCTCGATGAAGGAGAAACGGACAAAGCTATCGACGCGTTGGGCCAAGCCGTGAAGCTTGATCCCGATCTTGCGGAAGCGTGGTTCAAATTGGGCATTGCGTACGGGTTGACCGAAATACGGGATGAAACGATCGTGACCACCGACACCGAACCGACGCCGTCATCGACCGGTAAAAAAGAGTCGAAAACGAACTCCGAGATAGCTTTCGAAAAGTCGGTCGCGGCCTACAAGAAAGTTGTCGATTCAAACAGCGACGACGACGTGGCGCATTTCAATCTCGGCCGTGCTTACAACAAGCTGAATGAAGACCAGGATGCAGCCAAGGCTCTGAAGCAGGCGGTAAAGATCAAACCCGACGAAACCGAGTATCAAACTGAGCTGGGAGCCATTCTCATAAAACTCGCCCAGTACCATGAGGCGATCCCGCCGCTAAAAAAGGCGCTCGAGCTCGACCCAGAGAATATTCGGGCCCAAGAACTTCTAGAGGATGCCGAGGCTGGACGTAAACGCGTCAATTACTCGTCGACGCCTAAGGAAGGGAAAAAGCCTGCCAACTCCAACACGAATACGAATACGGCAAATCCTCCGCGGGATGGTCTTCCTCCTCCGCCCCCGACGCCGGCCCAACAGCGGCCGACACCCTCGAAACCAAACTGAGTGTAGTGGAGCGTACGTTATGGCCCCACATTTGCGACTCGGATGTCGGAATCGGGCTTGTTGTACTGAAATGCTTCAGCCTCATCCCAGAGTTTTATTGAGGTTTTTATGAAGTCGAAAGTTTTAGTTGTTGAGGATTATCAGGATACGCGGGAGTTCATGAAGTTCATCCTGCAGGATTACGGTTTTGATGTTTCCGTCGCAACGAACGGTTTTGAAGCGATCGAGTCGGTAAGAAAGCAGGTCCCGGATCTTATTCTCATGGACATTTCGATGCCGGGCATGGACGGTCTCACGGCTGCGAGAAAGATCCGCGAACAAAACGGACCTCGGACCCCGATCATTGCAATAACAGCTTACGGCGAGGCTGCTGCTCAAAAAGCCCTCGAGGCCGGATGTAATGGGTCGCTCAGCAAACCCATCGATTTTGACGATTTAGAACCAATGCTGACCCGATATCTATCGAAATAGACCTACCATGGTCTGCGGAACCCGTACAAGTCAGGCCCGCCTGTCCAATCGCCATTTCTGCATCTAAAAAACACACACCCTCGATTCGTGTGTCACCTTGACATTGATCGTCGCGCGCCGCAGATTAAGAAAACTGCATATGGACCAAGATGTCGCAACGCCCCAAGCCCTGTCGCTTGATCGAAAGATCAAGATGCACGAGGCACGCGAGGGTATCATCACCCGTCTCGCTCGCGACCTTCCGACAAACATCGAGCTCGAGCATTTTCTTAACGTGGTTGTCTCCGAGATCGGCCGGATGCTGGAAGCTGACCGGTGTGATCTGCTGCAACTGGTCGAGGGAAAGGAACTTCGCATTAATCACGAATGGCGCAGGAATGCAAAGATACCGTCCAGCCTCGGAACGATCATACCCATCGACAAGAAGCGTCTGACCGAGCAGTTCGACGTCACAAAGCCGATCCGGATAAACGACACTTCGAAATCAAACGATGCGACACTGAAGTTCTTTACTAAAGCTCTCGGGACACGCTCGCTGCTTATTATCCCGATCATGCTCAGCGGCGAAGTGCTCGGCATGCTCGGGCTCCACGACACCCGCCAGCCGCGCGAGTGGCTCGACGAAGAAGTCACATTTCTCGAATCGATCGCGCAGCAGATGGCGATCGGTTACCGCTACACAAGTCTCTACGTTGCACAGGAGCAGGAGTCGAAGCGTACGAACGCGTTGCTCGAAATTGCTAACACGCTTAATTCACACGCCGATTTTAACGAGGTGTCCGCACGCGCGCTCGAACGAGCGATCAGCCTCGTCGGAGCGGACTACGGTGCGCTCGGTGTGCTCGATCAAGCGGGCGAAAAGATCTCGCTCGTGTCGTTCAAATCGGCTGAAGGCGTTAAGCCAAAACGGGTTCTGAAGATCGTCGAGGAGCACGGGCGATCGCTAAAAGTGGATACGTTTCCCGCGGTGGCTGAACTGATCCGCGACGGCAAGACAAAATCAGTAAGCGATTCGCAGCTTCCATTCGCGATCCGCCTTATATTTAACACGCAGCTCGGCGGTAAGGCTGCCCTCTTGACGCCGGTCCGGGTCGGCGGAAATACGTTCGGCCTGCTGGGGTTTGTGTGGAGCAAAGAAAGTGTTTTCGAGCGCCACGATATCGCCCTCGTCGAGGGCATCGCCGATCAGATCGGTACTGCGCTCGAGCGCGATCAGCTCTCGGCCGAGGTCATGCGACTCAGGAGCGCGCTTCATCAACGGCAGAGCGAGATCATCGGACAAGCACCGTCGATCAGGCGTTCGATCGAGCTCGCACTGAACGTTGCCGACACGAACACGACAGTTCTCATCCAGGGTGAGTCGGGAACCGGTAAGGAGTTGCTCGCGAACCTCATCCACTTTAACTCGGGCCGCGGAACCAAACCCTACATCAAGATAAATTGCGGGGCGATACCCGAATCACTCCTCGAATCCGAGCTGTTCGGACACGAGATAGGATCGTTTACCGATGCGCGTGCACAACGGCGCGGCCGGTTCGAAGAGTCGCACGGTGGGACGCTCTTTCTCGATGAGATCGGTGAAATGTCGATGCAGGCGCAAGTTCGCTTGCTGCGTGTTTTGCAGGATGGCGAGTTCAACCGGATCGGCGGTAGCGACGTCATAAAATCGGATGTCCGTGTCATTGCGGCGAGCAATGTAAACCTCGAAGAAGCGGTCGAAAAAGGGACTTTTCGCAAGGACCTGTTCTACCGTCTCTCGGTCTTCCCGATCACACTGCCTCCGCTTCGCGAGCGGATCGAGGATATCCACCCTCTCGTTTTTCATTTCCTTGAACGATACAAGGAAAAGACCGGCCGGTTTGTCTCCGGCATCTCGAAGGAGGCTCTCCGTGCGCTGATAAACTACGAGTGGACCGGGAACGTGCGCCAACTCGAAAACGCCATCGAGCGCGCCGTGATCATCGCCTCGGGTCGCCAGATAGAGCTCGACGATCTGCCTGAGGCCATCAGCAAACGAGCGTTCGCTGCTTTTGCTCAAGCGCGGGAAGAACGCGTGCGGGCTGCTGGCGAAGGCCTTTCGATCGGGGTCGAGATCGAGCTTCCGGCGTCAATGGATGAGATAGAACAGCAAGTGATCGTCGCAACGCTCGATTACACCGAGGGCGATAAGTCGAAGGCGGCCCGGCTTTTGAACATTGGGAGAAAGACCCTCTACCGCAAGCTCGAGCAGTACGATGGCGAAAGGTAGAGGGTTTGCGGTTTACTTCCCGAATCCTGTATTTTTACGTAAAGACTATGACGTTTACTCCGATAGATATTCAGCCTCTCGCGACCGACGTGTCGTGCAACAGCGACAAACTCCACGTTGTCCTCGCCGATGGGCGTGAGATCTCGGTGCCTCTCGAGTGGTATCCGCGACTGCTCGACGCCACGCCAAAAGAGCGTAACGATTGGCAATTGCTGGGCGGCGGGCTTGGGATCCACTGGGAATCACTTGACGAGGACGTTACGGTTGAGAGCCTGCTTCGGCTGCGGTAGGAATTTGAACCGCGGAGACACCGAGACGCCGAGAGAATAATTTGGTCGTCCTACGATAACGATAGTAGAGCGGATGAGAAATAAATCCTCATCCGCTCTTTTCTTCTCAGCGACTCCGCGTCTCTGCGGTTAATATCAACACATGGAGATCATCGTCGGAACAGCCGGACATATCGATCACGGTAAGACCGCGCTCGTCAAGGCCCTCACGGGTACGGACGCCGACCGTCTCCCCGAAGAGAAGCTACGCGGTATCACGATCGATCTCGGGTTTGCCGAGCTTCAAAGCGATGATGTGCATATCGGTTTCGTCGATGTGCCGGGTCACGAGCGGTTCGTCAAGAATATGCTTGCCGGTGCAGGCGGGATCGATCTGGTGGTGCTTGTGATCGCGGCGGACGAAGGCGTTATGCCGCAGACCCGTGAGCATTTCGACATCTGCCGACTTCTGCGTATCCGCAGCGGTGTAATCGTCCTCACGAAATCGGACTTGGCAGACCCCGATACGCTCGAGCTAGCCAAACTCGAAACCGCGGACCTCGTCAAAAATTCATTTCTTGAAAGCGCCCCGGTGTTCGCGGTCAGCTCGCGCACACGCGAAGGCATTACTGAATTGCGAGACGGCCTTGTCCATGCGGCAAGAGGTGTACATCGTGAAAACAATGTTCGGGAAGCCCGTCTACCGATCGACCGCAGCTTTTCAGTAAAGGGGTTTGGCGCGGTCGTAACCGGAACGTTGGCAGCGGGCGAGATCACCGAGGGCGACGAGCTTGAACTGCTCCCCGGCGGACAGAAACTTCGCGTCCGCGGGATCCAGACCCACGGCAGCGTCACTCACATCGCGCATGCCGGCCAGCGGACGGCCGTCAATATTGCGGGGATCGGTCACGACGAGATCATTCGGGGAATGACGTTGTCTGCGTCCGATGCTTTGAGCGTTACCCAGGTTTTCGACGCATGGGTCGAGGTGTTACGTGACGCCCCGCGCGGCCTTAAATCGCGACAGCGCGTTCGTTTGCATTTGGGGACTGCCGAGGTGCTCGCACGAATCGCGGTGCTGAACGACGCACAGGCGATCGAACCGGGCGGCGACGGATTCGTTCAGTTTCGTCTTGAAACATCCGTAGCGATAACTCATGGCGATCGATTCATCGTTCGCAACTACTCACCGCAACGGACGGTCGCCGGCGGCCGCGTGCTTGATCCCGTAGCTTCGCGACATCGTCGAAGCGATCTGGTGAACATGCTTCCCGATCTCCGTCAGCTCGCCGATGCGGGCGACGGCCGCCATGATCTGCTTGAGATCTACGTTCGAATGGCGCGTGAACGGGGCACTAGATCGAGCGTTCTCAGGTCGCGGACCGGTCTTCGGTCTGGCGTCCTCGACGGCCTGATCGAGGCAGCAAAATCGAAAGGCGAGATAGTCGACGCCAACGGAGTGCTTGTCTCGAAAGCGATGTTTGAAGGGTTAAAGGTCAAAACCCTCGCCGCCATCGAAGCCCATCATCGCGCCGACAAGCTCGCACGCGGAGTGCCTCGTGAGACATTGCGCGAACGGGTCTTCAAGCATTCGGATGCGGACCTGTTCCGCGCCGTCACAGGAACTCTCGAGCGCGATGGCAAGATCGTTTTCGATCAAGACGTCTTCAAGCTCGTTTCACACGAAACTAAACTGTCGCCAGCGGAGAGCGAGGCCCGCGATGAGCTGCTTAGAACGTATATGAACTCGCGGCTCGAGCCGCCAAAGCTCGACGACGCACTAAGCGGAGCTTCGGTGAAAAGCGGCCTCGATCCAAAGATGACCCGAAAAGTATTTCAGCTCCTGGTGAACAGCGGCGAGCTGCTATCCGTTACGCCGGATTTCTATTTTCCGGCTGATGCACTGAATACTCTGACGGCAAAGGTCCGCGAAACCGCTAGGGCATCGGGCGACCCGATGATCGACGTCGCAAAATTTAAAGAGATCGCCGGCGTTTCGCGAAAGTACGCGATCCCTCTGCTCGAGTATTTCGACCGCAGCCGCGTCACGCGACGAGTTGGGGACAAGAGGCAGATCCTTTGATGGACGCAAGAATTTCACGCAAGGCTCGCAAAGCACGCCAAGGATTCGGGGGAGCCGATTTTCTTGGTTGCACTTTGCGAACTCTGCGAACTTTGCGTGACACTCTCTGTTGCGTGAGAATCTACCTATGATCATCGGCATCGTCGCTATATCAAAAAACTTCGCCATCGGTAAGGGCGGTAAACTGCCGTGGCATTATCCGGCAGACCTGAAATTCTTCAAACAAACGACAACCGGCAAGACCATCGTGATGGGCTGGAACACTTGGCAGTCGATCGGCAAGCCGCTGCCGAATCGTTCGAATATCGTCCTAACCCGAAAGGGTGAGTTACCAGACCATCCGGAAGTTCGCGTAGTTCGAACCAAGGATGACGTTACTGAACTCGCAGCAAGTCTCGACACTGACGTCTTCATCATCGGCGGAGCAGGAACCTTTGAAACCTTCGCCGAGGGGATTGAAAAATGGTACGTGACTGAAGTCCCGATCCTCGTCGGTGACGCTGATATATTCATGCCTAGCGATTTTCTTGACAGTTTTGAAGAGAGTGACCAAGTAGATCTCGGCGAAGCATTGCGAGTAAGGATCTATGACCGCGCAAAGAATGATCTCTAGAATCTCGTATCTCTGCGTTTCGTGTTTTTCGTGCGTTTCGTGGTTTCTTTCTTAGGACTGCAACCGAAAAGAACTGCAACCACTAACTCACACGAAGAAACACGAAAAAGAAAGAAGAACGAGTAGGCAGGGGATTATGAATGCAAACTGATCACTACGTGATTTTCGAGATTCTAGATTGAGACAGGGAGTTGGTGTAGAATCCCGAGGTAAATCGAAAGCAAGGAGATATCGATATGATGGGCGGAAGATCTTGGGACGAATGGATCGAAGAATATGCCGAAGGTCATAAGCATCCGGTCAATCGCATCACTCACAGCATCGGCATTCCGATGATCCCGGTGTCGGTCCTGCTGATACCCGTTTCGTTTTTTGTGTCCAATCTCTGGATACTCGCTCTCTCTCTTTTTATCATCGGTTGGATCCTGCAATTCGTCGGACACTATTTCGAGGGCAAGCCTCCCGAGTTTTTTAAGGACTACAGATTTTTGTTTGTCGGACTTCGCTGGTGGTTCAAAAAAATCGTCGGTGTGAAGTAGTCCGGACCGTCATACCCTTTCACGATCTTTCGACGCCTAGCAATCTGTTGACTCAGAAACTCATCCTCGGTTTGGACATCGGCACGTCAAGTGTCCGCGCCGCACTGTACGATCTCGACGGCGAAATGCTGCCCGGGACTCTCGTCAAAAATGAACGCACACTGACGGCGACGGACGACGGCGGTGCCGAGATAGATGCCGAGATCGCCTTCCAGCAGGTGGAGCAGGTGATCGACGACGTACTAAACAAAACGAAACGTATCGACGGCAACATTGAGTACGTTGCGGCGTCGTCCTTTTGGCACAGCATCGTAGGTGTCGACGGAAAGGGGAACGCGACGACAAAAGTTTTGGGTTGGGCGGATACGCGGAGCCGTCGATCGACGGAGGTTCTGCGGAAGCGGTTCGACGAAACCGACATTCACAACCGGACCGGTGCTCGTTTCCATTCGAGCTTCTGGCCTGCAAAGCTTGATTGGATGAGAACCGAATTTCCGCAGGTATTCGCGCGCACCGACCTCTGGCTTTCGTTCAGCGATCTCGTCGCTCTGCGACTATTCGGAGTCGCCGCCACAAGCGTTTCGATGGCGTCGGCAACGGGGATTTTCGACATTCGCGCCTGCACATGGGACGCAAAACTGCTCCGTTCTTTAAAGATCAAACAAGGCAGTCTGCCGCTGGTTTCAGCCGGATCTTACACGTTTCGGCTGCTCGATACATTTCAGAAACGATGGCCGCGGCTAAGATCGGCGGAATGGTTTTCCGCTATCGGCGACGGAGCCGCTAACAATATCGGAGCGGGCTGCATTAAGCGTTCGAAGGCCGCATTGATGATCGGGACTTCGGGTGCGATGCGGGTCGCGTATCGCGGAGCGCCTCCGAAAAATATACCACCCGGTCTATGGTGTTATCGGATCGATCGACGACGCGTGATAATCGGCGGAGCTTTGTCCGATGGAGGAGCTTTATTTCGATGGATGAAAGACACATTCAAGTTAGACGATACGATTGAAAGCGAGATAGCCCGTCGTCCGCCAGGTGGTCATAATCTCACCGTGCTTCCGTTCCTTGCGGGCGAACGAAGCACAGGTTACAACGAAGGTGCGGCCGGAGCGATCATAGGACTACGGTCATCGACCGATAGTGTGGACATCGGCCAGGCAGCTCTCGAATCGGTGGCATACAGATTTGCCGAGATCTTTGACCAGCTCAATAGTGTTTGCCGGATCCGCGAGATCATTGCTTCTGGCGGAGCACTTCGCGAGTCGACGGTTTGGGCCACGATGATCGCCGACGTACTTGGCCGCGATCTAACGGTTCCGGACACAGAAGAAGCGTCAATGCGCGGCGCGGTTTTGCTTGCACTCGAAACTATTGGCAAAATAAAGAACATCGAAAAGACCGCGACGCCCGACGGCAAGCAGGTTTTGAAGGACAAGTTTCGAAAGCGCCTTCACACGTCGGCCCGAAAGCAACATAAAAAAGCCTACGATTTACTTATCCAACGAGAGAGATCCTGAATGACAACCGCAACAAAACTCGTGAAAACAACCGACATCGACACACTCAGCATCAATACCATCCGAACGCTTTCGCTCGACGCCGTGCAGAAGGCCAACTCGGGTCATCCGGGTTTGCCACTAGGAATGGCGCCGGCTGCGTATGTTCTATGGACGCGCTTCATGCGGCACAATCCCAAAAACCCGAAATGGTTCAACCGCGATCGGTTTCTGTTGTCGGCCGGTCACGGATCGATGCTCATCTATAGCCTGCTTCACCTGACTGGCTATAACCTCTCGCTCGATGAACTTAAGAATTTTCGGCAACTGCATTCGAAGACGCCCGGTCATCCCGAGAACATCCTGACGCCCGGCGTTGAGATCACAACCGGACCTCTGGGCCAGGGATTCGCGAACGGAGTGGGAATGGGGATCGCTCAAGCGCATCTTGCGGCAAAGTTTAATCGGCCGGGACATCCCGTCATAGATCATTTCATCTACTGCATCTGCTCGGACGGCGACTTGATGGAAGGCGTCAGTTACGAATCAGCGTCGCTCGCCGGACATCTAAAGCTGGGGAATCTGATCTATCTCTACGACGACAATCAGATCACGATCGACGGGCCGACATCGCTCGCGTTTTCGGAGGATGTTACGAAGCGTTTTGAATCGTGCGGATGGGAAGTCTTGACTGTCGAAGACGGAAACGATATCGATGCGATCGAAAATGCGATACGGAACGCGCAGGCAGTGAAAGATAAGCCGAAACTTATCCGTGTCAAGACCATCATTGGATTCGGCATGCCGAAGCAGGGAACATCCAAAGCCCACTCCGACGCACCGGGCGAAGATGGGGTGAAAGCGACCAAGCGAAATCTTGACTGGCCTGTGAATAAGAGCTTCTACATCCCGAAGGATGTTCTGACACATTTCCGCGCTGCGGTGAAACGAGGAGCACAGCTCGAAAAAGATTGGGACGCGTCGGTGAAAGACTACGCGAAAGCGTTTCCCGAGCTCGGCAAGACGTTAAAGGACACGCGTTCGGGTCGATTGGTAGAAGGGTGGGAAAAGGCTCTGCCCAAATTCGACAACGTCGAGGCGAAAGCAACGCGAGCGTACAGCGGCGATGTGATAAATGCGATAGCCGAGACGATCCCGCAACTGATAGGCGGTTCGGGGGATCTGACGCCGTCGAACAATACGTTCATCAAATCGTCGGCAGACTTGCAGGCCGGTCGCTACGCAAACCGCAATATCCATTTCGGCATCCGCGAACACGCGATGGGTTCGACGATGAACGGCATGGCGCTCTACGGCAGTGTGATACCGTTCGGCGGAACGTTTCAGACGTTCTCCGATTATATGCGTCCGGCGATCCGGCTCGCGGCGCTGTCGCAAATCCGCGTTCTGTTTGTGTTCACGCACGACTCGATAGGGCTTGGCGAAGACGGTCCGACGCACCAGTCTGTCGAGCATCTCGCTGCGCTCCGGGCGATCCCGAATCTCGCGCTCATCCGCCCTTGCGACGCACACGAAGTTCGCGAAGCCTGGCGGGCCGCGTTGCTACGGACGGATGGCCCGACGGCGTTTGCGTTATCGCGACAGAAGGTCGATTTGATCGATC